>CAZQGZ010000026.1:0-26166 GCA_964592935.1 uncultured Chitinophaga sp.
TCAGCTGGTTAGAGCATCGGATTCATAACCCGAAGGTCGGCAGTTCAAGTCTGCTTCCCCGTACACAGAGACCCTGATTCTTCAGGGTTTTTTTTATTTAAAAAAGAGCATCGGATTCATATCCGCCGCGGTGGACAGCAGTTCAAGTCTGCTTCCCTGTACCAAAGGCTCTTTACACGAAACTTTTTTTATGCTTTATATTGTTTATATACTTTATTCCGAAAAATTTAATAAGCATTATACCGGCTTCACCTCTAATTTAAATGCCAGGTTACTTTCACACAACGAATTGGGACATGACTGGACAGCAAAATACCGGCCCTGGAAACTTATTTACACAAAAGAATTTGCTAAAAAGCAGGATGCCATGGCTCACGAAAAATGGTTAAAGACTGGAGTTGGCAGAGATTTTATCAAAACATTATCCCATTAAGCATTGGATTCATATCCGCCGCGGCGGACAGTAGTTCAAGTCTGCTCTCCCGTACTAAGCCCAAGTCTTGATAATAAGAGATTTTGGCTATTTCATGTCCTCATTTTATTTGTAGCATTTCGCAGAGCTAACAAAATCGCTAACACCAAATGCTACATTATGATTACCCTACACAATGGCTGTAAATGCAGCAATCTCTCCGTTTATCCAAAGAATTGGAAATCAAAAAAAGCCAGTGTCAATATTGACTGGTACATCATGTACAGGTTCTATGACCCAGGCCATGCAAAACCCAAGCAGGTAATGGTAAAAGGCATGAATTTGTTTGGATGTCTTCCGGAACGCCAAAATGCCACCAAAAAAGCGTTAGAAGAAGAAATGAATAAATTAATCAATGATCGGTTTAATCCTTTTCTAAAAGTACAGGACATTTTGAGCACAGCTGGTGAGTTAACACAACAAACACCAATTCATGAAGCGCTGAAAATTATTTATAAAAAAATAACGGTTTCAGCTCGCATGAAAATGATTTGAAACACATGCTTTCTGACATAAGCAAAGCGATCCATTTCCTGAAACTAGCAAACTTCCCAGTTGCAAAAGTCTGGAGAAAAATTTCAAAATAATTCCGGAACAAGCCAGTAAAAGCGCTGACCGGTTGACGAAAAACAGGAGTTATTGGATGGTTCTGTTTCCGGAACAAGGTGAATTAAAACGGGTAGAAACAAATCCGCTAAGGGACACTATGGTCTGACATATTAATATACCACTTTGCATTGAAGATCTACAAGAAGCTGTTTTATTTTATTCCTGGTGTATTCTGCTGGCGCAGTGCCAATTTAGGTGTTCTGTCAGTTTTGAATAATCCCCAGTGTTTTTCCGGCTCTAAAGGGTGGGTGGAGCCTTTCCAGTCTTCATCAAATGCTTCGAAAACAAAAGTTAGAATATTTTCAGAACCTGTCCACTCCATTAGGTCTTCATAATATATTTTTTGGTTCAATTCATTGACAGCTTCAGGGTTGATACCTCTTCCGTTTGAATTCGTTGACCAGCCTGCTTCGGTAATGATAACAGGTATACCGGGATACTTGTTGGCGACTGAATAATAATTTTCTTTTGTGTATTTAAGTGATTCGTGAATATTTTTATATTCCCAAACAGGATAGGTATGAATAGAAATAAAATCAAGAACCCCGGCTAATGGTTCCAGTTTATTTAACCAGGGTAAATAATTTTCACAATAAGTAACTGGTTGCCTGGTTGATTTTTTAACCAGGTTCACATATTCTATTACATGGCTTACCGGAACATAATGGTCTGTCCAGTCCACACAAGCTTCATTTCCTACTGACAATGAAAAAATAATATCCGGGTAATCATTTCCAAGCTGAACCAGGTTCTTTATTTTTTTTAAATTATTTTTTTGATTCAACCTCAATTGTTCTTCTGAATAAACACCCGTTCCCCAGGGACAACCGAAATTGTTCATTTCAGCTTCGATATAAGCTCCCATCATGACTTTAAAATCCAGTTTTTCATTTCGAATGACTTTCAGCACTGTTTCTCCGTGTTCATCACAATCATACAACCGGAGGTATTTCCAGTTTTTTTGAAGAATCAGTAAATCTTCTTTTACTTCTTCACAAGATGGGTATTGACCACCGGGTTGTTGCCCCTCTCTGAAACCTGAATAGCAAATGGCATTACCGGGAGGTAACCCTAATTTTTTAAAAGAATCCATTTCAGAATTTTAGTTTTTCATTTTTGTCCCAAATTCCCCAATAAGCGCCAACTATTCCTTCAGCACCTGTTTTCCACGATTCATCAAAAGATGAAAAATAAAATACCGGGATGTTATCTTTTGCAGACCATAACTGGGTATTGATAAAATAATCCCTTGCACTTTTTTCAGAAGGTACTGCAGCTTTCAAACTTTCACCCATGCTGGGCCATCCCGTTTCAGTAATAATTACTTCTTTACCATTAGCAGCCGCTTTTGCCTGGTAATACATGGCTTTCATATAATCCAATGAATTTTCAAAGGGACACCCTTCCCAGAACGGGTAGCAGTTGCATAAAATAAGATCACAAGCTTCTGTAACTTCAGGACGGTCTGAAAATTCGTAGTAGGCGTCTACATAACCAACTGGTATTTGGGGTATCTCTGCTTTCACTTTTCTTATGAAATCCAGCAGCTCCTCTTCCGATAAATCTTTCCTGTACATGACTTCATTGCCTACAGCAGCAATATCCACCAAACCCTCTTTTGCTAATTTAATTAAACCTTCCACTTCCCGCTGGTTGATTTCGTCATCATTACCCAGCCAGGCACCGACTAATGTTTTTATACCGAGGTCCTTTGCCACTTGGGGTATCCATTCATTTCCTTCCGTGCAGGAAAATGAACGAACCCATTTTGTATGCGGTTTCAATAGTTCCATTCTCCGGCGCACCTGGGCTTCTGAAATTATATCACCAGGCTTTTGTCCTTCTTCATACAAACTGAAACAAAAGCCGTGCACACCGTTTTGCAGTATTTCGGCAAATAAATCTTTCAAGGCTTCCTCTGACACGCCGGCAACATAGCTGCTTTCAGAGTCAGGATGCAGTGAAAGAATATGATCTTTTCTGTATGACATAGGTTCAATTATTTATTTTTAATTTTTCATTTTTATCCCAAATACCCCAGCCTGCACCCACATTCCCTTCCTGTTTTATCTTCCAGGTTTCATCAAATGATGAGAAATAGAATATTTCTGTATGGTTATTTTTTGCCCAATCCTGAACAACTACAAAATATCTCATCGCATTAAGCATTGAAGGTTCCGCCGCTTCAACTTTTTCTCCTGTACTGGGCCACCCGGTTTCAGTAATAATAACTTTTTTGCCACCGGCTGCCTTTTGTGTCATCTCCATCATGCTGCTTAAATAGGAAAGCGCATAAAGATTATTGGCACCTTCCCAGAATGGATAGCAGTTTGCTAAAATGACATCGCAGGCATTGACTAATGCCGGCCTGTCAAGATACTGGTAATAAGCATCAACATAGCCAACCGGAATGGAAACCGGCAAGGCTTGCCGGACCCTGATTATATATTGCAATAATTCCTGCTCAGTAATTTCTCCCCGGAGAAGCACTTCATTACCCACTGCTGCCATATTTACCAAACCGGCTTTCGCCAAACTGATTAGTGATTCTATTTCTTTTTCGTTTCTTTCCATGTCATTGCTTATCCATGCACCCACTAACGTTTTCAATCCCCGCTCATGTGCAATTTTCGGAATTAGTTCATTTCCTTCCGTGCAGGAAAATGACCTGACCCATTTTGTATGCGGTACAATTACATCCAGTCTTTTACGGATTTGTCTATCAGATAAAATATCGCCCGTATCCTGTCCTTCCGCATAGGGGCTAAAGCATAAGCCATGCAAGCCAGTGTTCAAAATTTGCAGGTACTGTTTTCTGATTTCAGCTTCAGTTTTTGAACTTAAATCTAAACCTGTTACTGTTTTTACGGCATCCCCGGTTAGTGAAAATAATTTTCCTGAAACATAAGATGATGATATTTTTTTAACCGGTGCTTTTCTGGCTTCCAATTCCTTTTTAATTTGATTTGCCTTTTTTTCTGTTAAGTCGTAATTCCTCATTACCCACATGGCTATCAGGGTGCCTAAGATTGGTATACCTGAAAAAAACAGCCTTAACCCGGTAACTGCACCTTCTGGCTGAACGGGCAACTTAGAATCAAAACCAACAATAGCCATTATAACACCGGTCAATAATCCTGCAATTGCAAAACCAAATTTTACCATCCACCAGTAAATAGCGCCAAAAATTCCTTCTCTTCGTTTGCCGGTGTTCAGCTCATCCAAATCACAAACATCGGCCGTCATGGACATCATTAATGTAAACAAACTGCCAATACCAAAAGAGAAAAGGGGAAGGGCGAACAAAAATAAATAGGGTTTGCCGGGAACAAATAAGAACCAAAGCAATATATATCCAAAAATGGATATGCCCTGGCAAATTAAAAAGGCTTTCTTTTTCTCCATCCTTCTCGATATCCAGTTCACAATCGGTATCACTATAAATGTTGTGGCTAAAGCACCCACACTTCCAAAAAGTGTGGGCCAGATGCCTGCTGCCTTTGTGTCGCCATTAAAAAGATGATAAACCACAATAAAAAAGGTAAACCCGGCAACAGTATTAAAGGCATTAAAAATTAAAAAGGTGGCAATACATAGTTTCCTGAAGGGTTTATTAATAAACGCCTCTTTGAAACTAATAAGAATTTCTTTTAAACTGCTTCCAATTGTCTTATACGAAACAGGTTTCAGGCTTACATCATTTTTTGTGGACTTGCTTTTAATAAAGATAGCTGGCATCATGGCCAGTATCATACAGGAAATCCCTACCCAAAAAGCCAACGTTCTCGTGGCCGTATCTGCATTGGGGAACCATTTCGGATCATACATAACCACCCAAAACCAGGGTGCAATTACCCAGGCCCATTGGCCTATCCACTGCGATATGGCCATGATATGTGTCCGCTCATGAAAATCATCACTCATTTCATACCCCATAGCCACATAGGGAACACTAAAAATGGAAAGCCCCAAATAAAAAACGAATGACCATAGCAGGAAAAAAATGAAATTGAAGTTTACCCCATTCTCCCGGTGCAATTGCCACATTATTACAAAGGAAACTCCCATAATAATTGACCCGATAAATACATATTGCCTGCGCCGTCCCCATACAGACCGTGTGTTATCTGAAATAAAACCCATAATCGGGTCAACGAAAGCATCAAATATTCTTGGAAGAAAAAACAAAATTCCCCACATCCATGATGGAAAACCCAAATCCTGCACCAATACGACCATGAAAATACCCAGGGCCGCAGGAAACATCTGGTTAGCAAGCATCCCCATACCAAATGCTATTTTCTGCTTCATTGGTACTTTACGTACTGCGACAGCTTGATTGTTTGACATGTGAAAGGATTTAACTTGATGAAGAATGGATGTTAATAAGAATGGTTTGTATGGCCTTTGCATTAATTTGACAATGAATTTTTTTACCGCCAAGTTCTATCTGAAGCGACTGCATTATTTCAGAAGGATTAAAAATTACCACTGCAACTGAGCCATCCGGGTTTTTAGCCGCGGTAGCCATTAGTTCTTTATTATTCATGCTGCATCCGATCCTCGCTGCACCCGGACGAATAAATTTGCTGAAATGCGCCATGGTGTAATACAACGGTGTAAAATACACTTCGTCATTATCCGGGTCAACAATGACCGGAGCTACACACCAGTTTTTAAACCAGTTGGGGCCTCCCTGTTTATCCAGCACCATGTTCCAGTCAATCCAGCCATCCACATAATTATTTAAACAACCAATGATATCACCTGCATAGCGAAACACCGGAACATATTTGGGATGCAGGTATTTTTCTTTTTCGCTTGCCCAGTCCCAGCCCCAGTCAGTCGCTTCCTTACTCCAGTACCAGCTATCATCTTTCCATTTGGGGACATCGGCATCTATACATGCTTCGGTATTGATTAAATGTTTTGAAGGATTCTTTTTATGTGCATACCGCAACGCTTCGCCAAAATAATCGAAGGTACTTTCATACCAGTGCATGGCTGTACCTGAATAATATTTTGATGAGTTTTTGGAGCGGTACATTTCATCTACCCATTCTTTAAGACCAGCCCGGTTCTGGTCGTAACCGAGTATTTTTATATTTCCATAACCATTTTTTGCTAATTGTGGTCCTAAATGAAACTCTACAAAATCAGTCATTTCTTTGGGCGTATATAACATGCTCTCCCAGTTATTGCCGTTTCCATACGGTTCATTTTCTACAGTAATGCCCCAGATGTCGATACCTTCTTTTTTGTATGCATCAAAATAGTTGGAGAAATAAAGTGCCCAGGTTGGATAATATTCCGGAAGCAATTTGCCTCCCACCCATTGGTTATTGTCTTTCATCCACGGTGGCGCTGTCCAGGGTGAAGCAATGATTTTAAACCCATCGGCAGAAAACATCTTTGCATCCTTTATCATCGGTATTATATCATCCCGGTCTTCGTCAATGCTGAAGTGTTCCAAATGTATATCGCCGGGGACATGGGCATACGAATAATTAGTCAATGAAAAATCGCAGGAGTTGATATGGGTACGTGTGAGGGAATAATCAGCGCCTTCTTTGCTAAAGTAGGCAGCCAGGATTTTATCCCGGTTCCCTTTGCTCAGTTTGTTCAGCAGGTAAGCAGCTGATTCGGTAAAGGATCCGCCAAAACCGGTGATTGTCTGAAATTTCTTTTTGGGGTTGATGGAAATCCGTATGGCATTGAATGAAGCAGGGGATTCATTTATTCTCTTCAGTTTATTCCCATTAGCTGCTGTTTCAAAAATCTGCACTGTCCCATTTCTTTCTTGGGCAAGTAGTTGTGTTGCCATGGTAAATAAGAATGAACAATAAATAAATATTCTGGTCACAGGCAATCTGTTTTAGCTTACATATTTCCAAGTTCAGCTTAGAAATCTTGATTCATTTAAAAAAACTTTTATCTTCTGTACTGCACCTGTTCGGTGAAATACCGATGCGCTGTCCATTTCATTCAGTACGGGTGATTCAGCTTTTGATATTGTACCGTCTTCTTTTGTTAGCTCAATCCCTTCTTTCTCATTCAAGACGTATAGAACCGGAACCTGGCAATATGTAAAAAACAAAGTATTATTCTCAAGGGCAATCATTTGCTTTTCGCTTTTTGTATTTATATACTCAACCTTTTTTACCTTTGAAATGAATTCATTTCTCTTCAGCAAAAGAGGAGTGAAGCAAATTTTTCCTTCGCTTACAAAAACACCCAGTTCGCCAAACCGGCTCAGTATATCCTCCTTCACCTGCCCCGTCATGCCCGGTTGCTGTGCCCCTTTCCCGGATGGAGTATGGGAGTAAGGATCGGTTGGAAAGGCGCCATACAGAGCCGGAGATTTATGCACGCCAATACCTTCTTTGATGGCATGAAAGTGCTGATACAATTTTTGCAGTGTTGCTTTATCCGTTTTTTTCCCCGATGCGTTTAAACAAGTTTCCTGTACAGCCACTAAAAGTTTTGAGACCATGTGCCAGTAGATAGAGCCCAGGCCTTCATAACCAAAGAAAGTACCTGACCTTCCCGTAAATGCTTTATGATTAAAAACAGTTTCAAATAAATCTAAAACAGCAGCTCGGTCCTGCTGCAATAGTGGTTGATATCTGCTGTCCAGGTTTTGCAACGCTGTACTTACGTCGCTGGCATTTCGTAATCTTCCGTTGAAATGATACCCCCCATGAATATCTTTTTCAATGATTTCTGTACTGCCATCAGCCATTAATTCCTGCAGCAAATTGATGGACTGCACGGCCTGCGCAGGTATATTATTCTTCTGTAAAAACAAGGGCAGTTCCTTGTCAGGATATAAAATATAACTGTTCTGGTCGGGGCGGTAAAGCGAACATTTCTTAAGCGAATCTAAAAGTTGCAGGCTTTCTTCAGCAGTTAAATAACCACTGCTTAATACTGCTACCTGTCCTTCCAGCATTTCATCCAGGTATGAAATGCTTAACATATCATTATTATAGCTTAGTAAGTTATAGGTGTGAAAAAGTCCGTCTTTTCTTTTATTGACGCTGATAGACTGTTCTATAAATGCCAGTGCTATTTCAATAAACCTGCTAACAGCGTCCCCCGTTATTGAATCCATGGTTCCCGAAAAATGACTGGTATAAATTATTTCCCGGAAACGGCTGCTGGCTTCGCCTGATTCATCCATCATTTTTTTCTTCTGCTGATTAGTGAGCCCGGAAGCTAAAAAAGAAATATTATTGTCAAAAATGGCAGAAACAGCAATAAAATAATGGTGCAGTTCAGATGAAAGCGAAATGGCTGTACTTCTTTTTGTATCAAACAATGGTTTTATAAAAACAAGAAATCTGCGCAGGTAATACAGGGTAACCATGGAAAGACCATTACCTACCAATGCATTATTGGCATCATTCCATTCGGGCCGTTGCGTATTCATCCAGATACCGCCACCCGGAACCAGGTTGGTAATTTTTGCCAGCAATGTCACTAATAACTTTTCCGCAAAATTTACACGATGAATGGCACCACTGCTGTTTACCACCAAGGCGCCATCAGCGCCAAGCTGTTCCATTCTTTTCCGGATAAGAACGTCTGACTGGTGATCGAATTCAATAGTGTCTTTGGGGTTCTTTAGAATTTCCCTGTACGTTTTTATTTTGTAAGGCACATTGGCATAAACAAAACATTCATGTCCCATCATACCGGTGAGCAGGTGCGGGTAATGCTTTTGTGCAAACTCCAGAAATTTTAACAAATAAATGATCTGGTGATCGCCCCAGTAGCCGATATAACTCCAGGGGTTGTCAGGTTCAATGGTTTCCCAGTCAAACCGGTCTTTTGTTACCCGGTAAGGATTGTAGCCATCAAAAGTAGAAGCGTTCAGAAATTTATAAATCATGCCTTCAATAAAAGCCGGATACGAATGAGCCAATGCTTCCCAATTCTGAAAAATATCCCGCCAGTTTCCTTCATAGTCTAAAATTTCTGAACCATCCAGTTCACTTTTTGTGTTGATGGTAAATTTATTCCACGGCCGGCTGGGGTCGCCATGCCTGCGGCTGAATCTTAACGGCAGATATTCAGTGGCTGCACGTATAAAATCGGCATCGTCAGTTTTAACTGCAACTTCTTTTAATGTAAATACGGAAAATGATTCCGGTAAGGATTGCAGATGCTTTACATTGCTGGTATATGCACTGCTATTTACCTTTTTGAAATATTTGAAAAAATCATTTTTGCTGATATGATAGTTATCATCAAAAATGCCGCCCCGCATGATGTTGAAAAGTGTGTTGGAATAATGGCGGGTATTTAATAAATCATCCGAGCAGTATTGAAGGCCATCCGCAGCGGCAACCAGCTTCACTAAATTTTGTGTTCCTTTTTCCACATCGGTCAGTACATCCTGCACCATGTTTTTGTTGTTCTTTATACTATCGGCCAGCTGAATAATGGCAGGCTGGCTTTGATTTACGTTTGCAACAATCAACCAGTTTTTTTCCTGGCCGGATGCCAGGCTGAATTCGCTGCCAATGAAGTAAGCACCTTTTTCACCTTTTACATCCACTTCCTGTTTTACTCTTCCCCCTTTACGAAACAGGCTCAACTGGGTTGTTGATAATAAGTATACTGGTTTTTCAATTCCTGCAGACCATACCACATTTGCTTTTAATGCTTCGCTGGGTTCGGCTTTGTCAACGATGATGGCGCTGAGTGCAAAAATCCCGATGCCTGTTTCGGGCAGTAATTCACTTCGTTTATAAGCATCAGCGAGATTACTTGTGCTGTTTTGCAAATCACTGCCCACGCCATATGGTAATATATTCTGCAAACCATCCATTATCTCTATGGTTGCCACATCCGGAGATTGATTAATGACCGCTGCTTTTCTCACAAAACCAAACCGGTCACTGTTGTTCCATTCATACCTGAAAATAATATCCAGGTCATGGTTTATTTCTTCAAAAATTATTTTATTACCGAAAGTGGTTTTATAAATATTCCGCTGGTAACGGTACAATGCTTCACTTCTTGCAGAGAATGGTTCCCAGACATGTAACTTTCCGTTAACAGAAATCCGAAGTATAGTTTTACAACCGGTAATTTCTGCAGACTCTGTTATTTTATCATCCGTATAATAAGGAAATAAGGCATATTCCGGATTTTTACGTCCCGCCGAAATGCCGCCGTTGCCCGACACGAACATCCAATGGTTAGAGTCGCTGACGATCGTCATAAAAAACGGGCGCATCATATCAGCATTTGAGATTTTATAAAAAACCTCATTCCCGGTTTTTACTTCATGTAATGTTATTTCACCATTTCCGGATGCAATATCGTTTTGCTGGTAAGCCATCTGTATTGATAAAAAGGCATAGCATGCCCTGAAGTCAAAGCTTATTACCTGGCATGCTTGGTTTTTAGAAAAAGAACTTTTACTTCTGCTTATACACTTTTACATAGTCAATATACATCGATTGCGGAAAAAGAGTTCCGGTTGTTGGAAAGCCAACAAAGTTTCCGCCAACAGCCACATTCAGTAAAACATAAAAGGGTTGGTTGTACACCCATTCGCCGGTAACCTGGTCAGGTGTTAACCGCTGGTACAGGAAATTATCAACGAAGAAATCAATGTAATCTGTACCCCACTCAACGGCATAGATATGATAATCTGTATCAAATCTCCCGTTTGTTAACGCATAGGCTTTGCCAATGGAATTACCGCCGGAGTAACCGGGGCCATGCAAAGTTCCATATGTTACATATGGTTGCTGCCCTCTTTGTTCCATAATATCAATTTCACCGCATTGAGGCCAGGGTTTTGTATCAATGTTACTGCCCAGCATCCAGAAAGCAGGCCATATGCCCGGGCCGGTTGGAGTTTTAATCCTGGCTTCGAAGCGGCCATAAGCCTGGGAAAACTTTCCTTTTGTTTTTAATCTTGCAGAAGTAAAACCAGCACCGGAATAAGATTCGCTTTTGGCAGTTATTACCAGTTTACCATTCCCATCCAATTGCACATTTTCGGGGCGGCTTGTATAATACTGCAGTTCGCTGTTTCCCCAGCCATTTGCGCCGGTACCTATATCAAAAGACCATTTCGTATTATCGGGTGCGCTGCCAGCAGTGCCGGTAAAATCATCGCTCCAGACCAATTGCCAATCCCGCTGGGGTAATGTCTGAACAGCTTCTCTTTTGCAACTGTTGAATGACAATATCATGGCAGAATAAACTCCTGCAAGCAACAAGGTGTTTTTAGCTTTTTTATATATTGAAAAGTTCATGTCATTAATTTTTTTTGTTAATCAATTGGGCTTTTACCTGAATAAAATATTATCTAAGTAAATAGTGCCATTTCCATCAAATTTCATCTGGAACACATTGTTCAATGCAACCTGCGGTGTGAATTGTGTTAGCGGAATATCCACACTGTTCCAGCCTGCGGCTGTTGGCACGGTCAGGGCATACGCTTTTTCCCAGGGAGCCGTTCCGCCCGGAGAACCCGGAGGGCAAATGAGATATACATTCAGCGCTGTTGAATTGGCGGTATAATAATCTAAATGCAGGTATGTTTTTCCGGCAACATTCTGGTTGCTGCCAAACTGAAGACCCTGGTAATTCAGGCCGGTATAAACTAATGTGTTGTTGCCACCAATAAGTGTTTGTGTAACCACGGTAGACTGTCCCCAGTTGGGGTTAAGATCGCTGCCGGGTACGTTAGTATAACTGTCGCTGAATATTGAAATCACACCTGCTGCAGGATAACCGGGAACCGGAGCAGCAACCGGCGGCACCGGTGGTATTTTCCAGAAATAAATATTGTCCAGATAAATTTCGCTGCCGCCGCCGCCGTCAAATTTGAACTGGAATACATTATTCAATGCTACCTGTGGAGTAAATGCTGATAAAGGAATGTCTACACTGTTCCAGCCATTGGTGGGAACGGGTAATGCAAAGGCTTTTTCCCAGGGCGCCGTTCCGCCCGGTGAGCCGGGAGGGCAAATCAAAAATGCATTCAGGGCACTGGCGTTGGAAGTGTAATAATCAATATGCAAAAACTGGTATGTTGAAAGATTTTGGTTAGCGGCAAGCTGCAAACCCTGGTAATTAAAGTTGGCATAGCGGAGGGTGTTGTTGCCTGCAATGGGTGTTTGAGATACCACCGTTGACTGACCCCAGTTCGGGAAAAAGTCGCTGCCTGGTAAGTTTGTATACGTGTCGCTGAAAACAGAAAGCACATTGACTGCCGCGCGGGTAGGTACAGGAGCTGCAGTGGCTGGTATAACAGGATTACTCCAGAAATAAATATTATCAGCAAAAAAATTTGAAATATTAGAGCCTTCCATAATGATCTGGCCAAAATGTCCTTTGGTGGTAAGCAACGGGAGACTGCTGAAAGGAATATCAAAACTTAACCATGTTCTTGCTGCCAATGCAGGGTTGGTTAGCGTTACAATATCACTCACGTCATCACCTCCTCCGGGAGTTCCGTTAGCTCCAAAATCCAACACCCGAACTTTGAAAGTTGCCCCGGGATTTATGTTATCAGGTAAATAAATATCGAGGTGCAAAAATGCCTTTGAAGCAATGCTTACCGTGGGTGAGGTTACCTGAATTCCCACAAAATTAAAATTCGTGTAGTTTAATACATGGTCATTGCCTACCTGGAAATCGGCAGACTGGGTCGTTTGAAACGGAGCCCAGTACCCGTTATAATAATCAACATTGATATTGGTATATCTGTCACTAAAGACAGAGATTACATTGGCAGGATCTTTTGTAGGAACGGGAGCTCCAACATAGTTTCCGGCGGAATTTAGTGTAAGGCTTCCTTTTGCTTTAATAGTGTCTAACGTTGCGGTAATCTTTGTAGTGCCGCCTCCAATTGTACTTACAACTCCTGTTTCGCTGACGGATGCAACGGCCGGGTTTGAAGTCAGGAACTTAAAATAATAAGGAGATACCGTCACGGTTTCATTGATGCCGCTGGGCATATTGTATGAAGCAGTAAATCCATCCAATGTGGTCGTTACGCCTACGTAAGAAATTTGTTGTTTATCCACTCCATTTAAAATGGTTGCCGTTGCAGTTCCTAAAGTTCCCAGTTTTTCAAACCGCACTTCATCAATCCAGAATGTATAACCTCTTCCGTTTTCCGGGCCGGTACTGTAATAGAATAATCCTCTCTCACCTTTCAGCTTGGAAGGGTCAGGAATGGGAATGATTACTTTTTTCCAGTTGCTGTTTACCGGCAGGTTGTTTTTGGTAACCACGAATTTATTTGCACCAAGGTCATTACCGAGCCCAACTACACCAATGGTAGCGGCCTGTGTGGATTTGATGTAAAAAGTCAGTGCATTATAGCCGGATAAATCCCTTCCGGTTTTGCTGAAGAACACACCGCCTGCATAAGAACCGTTGGGACTATTGGCATCCGGCACTTCAAACCGCATGGATTGTTTGGTACCGCCATAACTTACCTGGTTGTCTACCTGGAAAGCTTTTACATCGGAGCCACCAAAAGCTGCATAGGCCAGGTCGCTTGTGAAGTCATCAATAAAAACTTCGGCCGTGGTGGGGAAAGTCGGGTTTTGCAATTCGGAAACATCTCTTTTCTTGCAACCAATGGCAAAGATTACTGCAACAGCAAGCAGAGTGCTGTAAACATTAAAAAGCGATTTATTCTTTTTCATATAAACTTCTTTATTAGTTTTTGCAAACATTTTTATTTACCTATGTTGATTTGAATATATGTACGTAACTCCCACTCATTACCATCAGGAAAACCGATGGCAGTCGGATCGGGCACCCAGTTTCCGGCTGCATTCAATGTTTTGACAGGTGAATACCTGTTTGAATATTTATCTAATGTTCTGTAAGTTCCCCTGATACCTATTTTAGTGCCGGGCAGCATAAACCAATCCGGCTTGCCGATTTCTGTGGAAATGTCTGCGATCAGCTGCAGCGGGAATGTGAGGTTAAAATCACGGTGGTAGTCAAATGGACCCCAGTCATTGAACTTACCAATGGCTGTCAGCTTGGTTTTTTTATAAATGGTCCGCAGGTCAAACCCATAGCGGTTGATGGTTCTTTTATCGATACCATTGGCCTGGCCGTTACCTGCATACAGGTTGGCAATTAAACCGAGATTGGAATTAAGTTTGGAAACCACCCTTGTATTTACCTCCCACAAATCTTCAGCAGGCACCGAGCCGGGAAATACAAAAGTGGTTCTTCCATTTCCTAATATACCAATGGCGGCATCCTGAATGGTTGGTAAATGACGATAAACGAAATCGGCACTCACTGCAAATTTTGCATCTTCCTGCCTGTCGTTATCCCACTCATACATCCAGGTAGCGGGTGTGGGGTCGTAGGTCAGTAATAATTCGCCGCCGATCGTTTCCCGGTTGCTTCGAACTGAGAAGGGATCATCTAAAATATTTCTTGGTCGGCCGGGTGCAGGCACAGTTGCCGGTATCGGGCCTTCAATCGGTTTTTGGTATAAGAAGTTAGGAGCAATCTGCAATTTGCCGGCTGTTACAGTGAAACCACTCAGCACATTATACATATTGCCGCTTCCAATGTCTTTCAGCCTCCAGCCGGTAAATGTTCTGGTTTGATCAACACCGCCATTGGCTACTAATCCCATGTAAGATGCCAGACCATACCAGTTGATGATGCCGGAGGAATAAGTAAGTTTAATCTTACCACCAAAGTTGTCTTCCTGTTTTATTTTATCCTGGTACACTTTGTTATTTCTCATCAATTGAAAAATTCTTCCGTTGAGTGGCTGGCCTGCCCACAAGCCGCCGACTTCAAATCCAAACTTTTCAAACTTCCTGGAAACAGTTAATGCAGCTTTCCTTGTTTTTGGTGTAGGTACTGCAAAAGAGCTTTGCAGGCCGCTGCGCTGCGTTAAGTCTTCATGAAACATACCGGTAATATCAAAATTTGCAACCTTGCGGCTGTACTTGGCTAATACAGCCGGGTTAGCACCCCACCACAATTCCGGACCAAAAGCGACTTTGAGCCCTTTAATGGCTTTCTTGCCTTCTATTTCAAACCCAAACGGCGCTTCACCATTATAAATATCTATGTTAGGGCCGTAGTTAGCTTCAGGATACAAACCGAAAAAGTCTCCTTCATAACCCCAATGATAGTGGCCGGTTCGGTAGAAACCGGTAAGCTTAAACCATTGGGCATCCCAGTTATAGCTGGCACGGTATAGTTGAATCCTGTTATTTGAATTTATTTGTTGTGTGCCGGTGGGTGTGTTTACAGTAATTTTTCTTCCCCTGTTCTCATAAAATATTTCATCAATAGGATTCTCTGCAACATTACCCAGTACATTAAACTGTACGTTGGCCATCATATTTGGAGCCGGTTTTGCCGTTACTCCTATATTAAATGACTGCATATGGTCAAAACCCAAACGGGTTGGATAACCGTTGATAGCAGGATCATCTTCTTTGGGTGTGGCTATTAAACTTCCGCCTGTATTATACGTGCTGAAGTTGGCCTGTAAATCGCTCAGGTAAAGTTTGCCTTTATCTTCACTTTGCATGGCAGCTTTATCACCCCGGGCCCGCAATACGGCATCGGCCAGTTGCATATTATCTAACTGATTAAGCTGTGCCAGGGTGCCTCCGGAATATGGATTAAAACGGTGCACATCTTGCAAAGCATAATAGGCAGCACGGGGATATAATTCATACGTACCTCTTTCATTGGTTTTTCCTTTTGCACAAATGCCAAACCACTCTTCGTTCATATTGTTTTCGCCTTTCTTGTAATCATTCTGGTAGCCGCCGTTTGACCAGGAAGCTGTGGCGTCATGTTCATCCAGATTGCTTGTTTGCCCGGTTTTCCACCAGCCATCGCTGAACTGAAAAGTGAAGCCACCAAGACTGTTGCCGTTTTTGCCCATACCGGCTGCATTGGCGTAAATTTCTTTCCAGTTGCTTACCAGAACCTTGGCCTGGTACTCCTGGTCTTCCTGGTTGGCCAATGAATTATATGCATCAGAACCAAACTCGGTGAGCATGATCGGCTTACCAATTTCTTTTTTTGCCCGATCATATAAATCAGTAAAAGTGAGTCCGCGATAGCTGTTGATACCGAGTATATCAATATCTGTACATTCTTTGGCAATGATATCCGCAAATAATAAATCTCCATTGCAGATTGCCATGGGGTGGCTGTTATCAATGGCCTTCATTTCTTTTACGGCATCATTAAATAATTTGTACAGGTGAAAAGCGTCTTTTGTTGACTTGCGGTCCTGCATCGGGATGTTTTCAGTTTCAGCCCCCCGCCAGAAAAGGCCATAGTTATTTTCATTACCTAAAAGAAACATCAGCAAGCCTGGTGTTTCTTTATATTGGTTTACCATGTCTTTTACTTCTTTCAGAAGCAGTTCTCGTACCAGCGGACTGGAATAATCCGTGTTAGCCTCCCATTTCGTTTTCAGGGTAAGGCCGTAACGTCCAAAAGTGTGATTGAGCATGGTGTAAATGCCATAATTCTCATAGATGTATTTGATCCACCTGGCCGGTACACCGGTGTACTGGCGGATGGTGTTCACACCCATGTTTTTCAGCAATGGCATTTCATTGTCCAGGGCCGCCCTGATCACATCGTCAGGTTGCTTCCATAAACTATAGTTGTAATTAGTGCCAATGGGAAAGTAGTCCCAGTTCATACCATTAATAAAGAAGTTGCTGCCATTGACAGACAATTTCGGACCATCAGGACCATTCTTCACGTTAACCTGTGCGGAAAGTACCGTGGTTACTAAAAGAAGGGCAAAAGAAAAAACAGGTTTTTTCATAAACTGTTGTTTTAGTATTTAAATCTATTTATTACCATATCAGCAGATGCGCCGGTACCGGTTAGATTTACCTAAAAAAGGCAGTAATACAAGGCGCAGCATATAAATCAAAAAGTTGGAATCTGAATCATCATTTCAAGGGCAGCCAAAAGCATATAACAACGAATGGATGGATAAGTTTAAACCCCCTTCTGTACACTTAATCATTTACCGGATTTATCCCGAATATTATTTTTGGGAGTCACAAAAAGGATAAAAACAAGCAATCACTGGCAAATGGTTTAACAAAGGGAGGGTTCCCATTGTGTCATTATGACGCAATGTAGAGATTTTTTCAGAAGCGCCAAAAATTTGTTTATTTTTTGCACAAATAAATATTTTTACCTGCTGGATTATGAAAAGGAATGAATCGATTGGCGCTTTATTGACTGCCGGGGAGCACAATTTACTTCCCGCATTGTCAATAGATTGTGTGATTTTTGGTTTTCACGAAAATCAGCTAAAGGTATTATTGGTTAAACACCGCCGCCGGAACATGTGGGCATTACCCGGAGGATTTATCGGTAAAGATGAGCCCACCGATGCGGCCGCCTACAGGGTCCTGAAAGACAGAACAGGACTAAATGAAATTTTTTTGCAGCAATTTCATGTATTTGGAGAACCGGAGCGTACCCAAAAAGAATTTCATATGCAGGATCTGAAAAAAGATGGAATACCGGTCACCGAAGATCTCTGGATACTTCAAAGATTTGTTACCATCGGGTATTATGCATTGGTAGAATTTTCGAAAGTAAGTCCCGCTGCAGGTACGTCAAGGGAAAGGTGTGAGTGGTGGGATATACATAGCCTGCCCGTCCTGATCCTGGATCACAGGAAGATTTTTGATAAGGCACTAGCCACGCTGCGCATGCAATTAAATTATCAGCCTATAGGATATAATTTATTACCAGAAAAATTTACCATGCCGGAGCTTCAGAAATTATATGAAACCATTCTGGACAAAAAACTTGACAGGAGAAATTTTCACAGGAAAATACTGGGCTTCCATATTCTGAGGCGTTTAACAGAAACTAAAAAAGGTGTACCGCATAAAGCACCTTACCTCTATACCTTCGATCTGAAAAAATACAATGATGCCCTTCATGAGGGCTTGAATGCCGGGTGGTAACGCTGCTTCAACCGGGTAAAAACGGGGAAATCTGCCATCAATTTGTCAGATAATTTCTCTACTTCAGGTACAAAGAGACCCTGATTCTCCGGGGTTTTTTTATTTAAAAAAGAGCATCGTATTCATATCCGCCGCGGCGGACATCATTTCAAGTCTGCTCTCCCGTACTTTAAAGTTCCCTTTTGGAGCTTTTCTGATTTAAAAAACGGAAATTTGAATATGAACCCGATTCGTTTAGCCACCCCTGATGATGCAGCCGGTATCCTCGCCATCTATGCCCCATACATAGAAAATACATCTTTTACTTTTGAAACCGAAACGCCTTCCAAAGAAGCGTTTGCAGAAAGAATAAAAAACTATCTTCAAAACTGGCCCTGGCTTGTTTGTGAAATAAATGGAATGATCGCGGGTTATGCATATGCAACAAGATACCGGGAACGAACAGCATATCAGTGGTGCACCGAAAGTTCCGTTTATATTCATGATGATTTTCAAAGAACAGGTATTGCCCGGGCTTTATACACGGCCTTGTTTGAAATACTGAAAATTCAGGGATTCAGAAATGTGTATGCAGTGATCAATCTTCCGAATGATCAAAGCGTGGCCTTTCATGAAAGCTGCGGCTTTCATTATTTTGCAACGTATGAAAAAGTGGGATACAAACTGGGTAAATGGAAAAACGTGGGATGGTGGAGATCAATACTGAATGAATTCGGGGATGAGCCGGCAGCCCCTCTTCATTTTTCCAGCATGAATAAAGATTTTCTCGATGAGCTATTTACCCGGGTATCATCTTCCATTAAGCGATCCTAATTTTAAACGCTATCCCTTCAGGATAAAAACATCTTTATGAAAAGGAAGATTTTTGTTTTCATTGTTGCTTTACTGTATCTGTTTTATTCTCCAACATTATTCGCACAGAAAAAGATACTCGTCTTTCAAACCGACTTCGGATTAAAGGACGGAGCCGTATCCGCCATGAAAGGAGTGGCCATGGGTGTATCGGCTGATCTGAAAATATTCGACCTGACCCATGAAATACCCGCATATAATATCTGGGAAGCAGCATACCGGCTTAAACAAACTGCACCCTACTGGCCGGCGGGAACAGTTTTTATATCGGTGGTGGATCCCGGTGTGGGTTCGGAAAGAAAATCAGTTGTATTAAAAACAAAAAGCGGGCATTTTTTTGTCGGACCGGATAATGGGCAGTTCACCCTGATCGCACAAAGCCTTGGCATAGCCGAAATTCATGAGATTGATGAAGTGCTGAACCGCCGCAAAAATTCGGAAGCATCCTATACGTTTCATGGTCGTGATGTGTATGCATATACCGGGGCAAGACTGGCTGCCGGCATTATCAGCCAGGATAAAGTGGGGAAGAGGTTGAAGCCTGAAATAGTTACGATTGATTTTCAAAAGCCGGTTTATGAAAACGAAATGATCAGGGGTAATATCCCCATTCTCGATATCCAGTATGGAAATGTATGGACAAACATTGATACCATTGTATTTAAAAAATTGAATTTAAAATATGGGGAGATGCTGCATGTGGAGATCCGGAAGGCTGATCAGAAAATATTCGAAGGTGATATGCCGTATGTAACAACTTTTTCTGCTGTTGAAAAGGGCAAGCCACTTTGTTACCTGAACAGCCTGATGAATGTTTCATTTGCGTTGAACCAGGAAAATTTTTCTGCAGTCAATAAAGTTTTCAGCGGGCCTGAATGGAATGTTTTAATAGGAAAAGCATCTGAATGATCAGCAATAAAAAATAAAGGGGTTAGCCACGAATAACACGAATTGCACGAATGAATACAATTAAATACAGAATAAATTGCCTGCGGCAATGTTCGATCTTATTCGTGTTATCCTTGTCACCTACTGGCCGGCAGGCGGGTTCGTGGCCAAAAAAGCTGCGCAGCTGCTTTATATCCGTTTTAATCCGTCAAATTCGTGTCATCCGGGTGCCTGTATTATTACTTCGCGAAAGCATCAGTTAATTGGTAATGATAAGCGAATAACCCGTACCGATCGTAAAACTGGCACCGGGTCTGAGAGTCAGTGTTCTGATCGTTGTATTAGAATTTAAAACGACCACAGCCCCGGCATTGATAACAACATCCGTATTGTTGTCCGGAACGGTTCCGCAACTCCAGTTGGAGGGGTTTTCCCATGCTGTGCTCACTGCACCGATCCAGAAATTACCGATCTGGATAGTTACCGTATCACTGTTATTTCCATCTACCACACACCGGTAACGGTAACCATACCACGAAGATGGAATGGCCATCAACTGCAGGGTAAGCGCATTGGTTCCGGAATAATTGGCATTATCAGTAATATTGACAAAACCGGTTCCCGTATCCAGTTGCCATTGATAACTGCTTCCTTCTATGGAAGAAGTTATAGCTCCGGCATCAACGGCGGGGCATAAGCGCAGATTGGGGGGCAACCCGATTTTGTTTCGAAGGAATGAAACATTATTGGACACACGATTGGTAACCGAGATATCGGGTCTTCCATCTCCGTCGAAATCTCCCAGGGCCACTTTGATGGGTTCTGTTCCTGCAGCATAATTCTTTGCCGGCTGAAAAGAAATAACTCCCGGGATACAGGTGTTTTTAAAGACCTGTACTTTTTGAGCGGAAGATCCTGCCACGATGATCTCCGGTTTTGCATCTCCGTCAAGATCACCGATGGTGGCATAACCGTAATAGCTTAAAGAAGGATATTCCACCCTTGATGCGAAGGAAATATTACCCGGGGTGCTGGTATTTAAATAAACACAGATAGCCAGGTTATTTCTGGTTGCAACAAGGTCAGGTTTACCGTCCCCATCCAGGTCGCCGGCAACCACATTCCATGATCCCGTTTGCCCGGTATTAAGGGGTATGGAACTGCTGAAAGAAAGACGCCCGGGCGTTGATAGATTTCTATATACAAGAATATTAAAACTGCTGGGGTAAGCTGTTGCAATATCCGGTTTCCCATCACCATCAAAATCGTTTAAACAAAATTTTATTCCCGCAGCCGTAATGGGCACCCTGGCTCCGAATTGAATTGTTCCGGGTGTACTCATATTCCGGAATAAGGACAAGTTCTGGTAATCGCTCCCGATGGCAAGGTCAGGTTTACCATCACCATCGAGATCACCTGAACAAACGGAGAAAAGACTTAATGAATTATAGGTAAGCGGTATTTCAGCGCCCAGGGAAATGGTCCCCGAAACGGAATTATTCTTATAAACAGATCCTGGTCTTGTATCAGAAGAATTTGAGATCGAAATATCCGGTTTGCCGTCCCGGTCAAGGTCGCTTATTACCAGTTCCATCGGATTCATATTATTATTGGTTGTAGTTTTTGGCGCAAAAGCAATCACACCGCTGTCACCAATATTTCTGTATGTTACTAAACCAGCATTTCCGGCAACGCCCGCATCCACCCGGCCATCTCCATCCAGGTCAGCTATGGCAATCATTTGTGGAGATGAACCATAAGCGGAATCTATTTTTGCAGAAAAAGAATTGGAAGTAAAACCGGATCCGGCTCCGGGGAAGGTTACTAAGAATGGTTTGTTTGTGTAAGCCGTAAGATTATTCGCAGTCACGGATATGGGTTCATAGGTTGTTCCTTTTGGAACTGCAACGGTCAACAAGGATGAACTTGCAGTTAACACAGTGGCTCTTGCTGCGCCAAAAAAAACAATATTACCGGATGGGGAAGGATCAAAATTATTTCCCTGAATGGAAACGATCGTTCCCAGGGGGCCTGATACAGGAGTAAATGATGTAATTCGGGGCAGGGGAGTTACAGTAAGACCCGTTAAACCGGCTGAATCATATTCATTGAACAGTTTGATTTCTCCTCCTGTTTCGGTTTCCATGATGGCCGTTATCGTTGTGTCGGTAAGAACATTAAAAGTGCTGAGTGGTATTCCGCCGATTTTGATACCCGTCAGCCCCGTCAGATTTTGTCCATATATAAATAATGAATCACCGATAACAACCGTTGATGGGGAAAATGAAGAAAATACGGGACCCTCATTTATTTTATTCCGGTAAGCTTCTATGGCAAAGCTTTTTCCCAGGATAATTTCCGGTTTGCCATCAGCATTAAGATCGCCGGAAGCAATACCGGTACCTGCATTATTATCGTCATAATCTTTTCTTGTTGCTAAAGAGATAACTCCCGGGGAACCCGTATTCCGGAATATTGAATAGGAAGCCGGATTTTGATTGGCGACGGCAATATCCGGCTTGCCATCACCATTCATGTCATGAACTAAAAGGTAATTGGGGCCCGTCCTGGTAGCAGAATCAATTTTTGGATCAAAAGAAATTGTTCCGCTTGTGCTTGTATTCCTTAGCAGGGAAACAGTTCCTGAACCGCCGTTGCCAATGACAAGATCCGGTTTATCATCACCGTCCATATCTCCGGCAGAAACGGGTCTCGGATTATTGCCGGTTATAAAATTAATACCGGGTTGAAAAGAAATGGTTCCGGCTGTGCATGTATTCCTGAATACGGAAACATTGGCCGAACCGGAGTTGGTTACGATGATATCTGCTTTGCCATCCCCATCAATATCAGCAAGCGAAACCGAATGTGGATTCGTTCCGGTAGCATAATCAACTTTTGCTGCAAAAGAAAGTGCCGAACCCGAACTGCTGGTATTCCGGAATATGGAAATAGTATTTGAATTATAATTTGTAGCCACAATATCCGGGAAACCGTTGTTATCAAGATCCTGGATGGCAACCCCGCGAGGATTGGTGCCGGTTGAAAAATCAATTTTTGCTGAAAAAGAAATGGTGGAAACAGTACTTGTATTACGAAAAGCTGAAATGGTATTTGAAGAATAGTTTGATACGACGACATCCGGTTTTTTATCTCCGTTCAGGTCCTCGCTGACCGCCATGATGGGCTGACTGCCTGTTGTGAAATTGGCAGCCGCAGCAAAAGAGATGATTCCGCCAGCTGAGGTATTTTTAAAAACAGCAAACGTTCCTGTTGAAAATGTGGTGATGATATCACTTTTAGTATCGCCATCCAGGTCAATAAGAAATGGATTATCTGATCCGCCTCCCGGAATAATCTTTTTGCCTGCAAATGAGCTGGTATAAAATGGCCCCCCGCCATTGGGAAAAGTCAACACAAAGGGCCTGGCAGCATAACCCATATAACTGTAAGCATTAACAGATACCGGACGGTAGGTCGCCCCGGCCGGTGCATTTACCGTGAGTGATGTTGGACTGGCTGCCGAAACTGTGCCTTTTACGGCGCCAAAATAAACCGTGTTACTTGTGGCGGCAGGATTGAAATTTAATCCGTTTATGGTTACTGCAGTTCCGGCGGGACCGGACAGGGGAGTAAAAGAACTGATAACTGGTAACATGACAAAGCCACTTCGGCTTCCGCTTCCATTGGGTCCTGTAATATTAATGGATCCAGAATATCCGATCCCGTTTACTGCTGTGATGATATTGTCATTTAATACAGTAAAAGATGTTGCAGGCAAGCCTCCGAAATCAACAGCCGTTGCGCCGGTAAAATTCTGCCCGTTAATTGTAATGGTTGTTCCCGGGGCAGCGAAAGTAGGAGAAAATGATGTGATGACTGGTCCGGTGTAAGTGAACCCGGCTAAAAAAGCAGTTCCTAACGGTGCAGCCACACCGATATTACCGGATGATCCCGGGCCAACGACGGCAGAAATACTTGTATCGGATAATACAGAAAAGGAAGCGGCATTTACTCCCCCGAAACTAACGGCAACGGCACCTGTAAAATTTGTTCCGTATATAAGAACGGTTGTTCCCTGGGGACCGCTTGCGGGAGTAAAAGATGTAATGACCGGACCGGTATAGGTAAAGCCCGTAAGGCTTCCGGTACCGGATGGATTTGTTACAGATACCTGGCCGGTGGATCCCGAGTTCACAGTAGCCGTGATTTGCGTCGAAGAATTCACAAAAAAAGAAAATGCGGCCGTACCTCCGAAGCTAACGGCTGTTGCTCCGTTAAAATTACTACCGGTAATTATTACCTGGGTTAATTGCCCCCCGCTGGTTGGTGTAAAAGAACTGATGACCGGCGCCTGCGCATGAAGGGTTATTACGAATAACCGGGAAAGTAAAAGCGGGAAAAAAAATATAAGTTTATAATTTTTCATGGGGATAATCGCAGATCAATAAAGAATTATGGCGCTAAGATAAAAGCCTTTTTTCAAAGTACAGCTGTATTCCTGTCAATTCGTAGTAATATACAAAAGATGAACAGCAGCTAATAGGAGATGAATACAGGTTAGCTACAGATTACACGAATTGACACGGATGAATACAGGTTAGCTACGGGTTGACACATATTTACAAGTATGGTTTTGTAATTTTTACATATTGATTGCAATTAGCTGACTTCAACCTTTAATATTGCATTATCCGTGTTAATCTGTGTAATCCGTGGGCAAAAAAAATTATTTAAAACTACAAGCCAGTTTGGCAAACAACCTCATGCCATTAAATCCCATTTGCACTGAATCCCAGGGGCCTCCGGATTCATTATCCCCGAACCAACCCTTTGCGAGAGGATTCACACCTAAATTGGGATGGGTATTGAATAAATTATCTGCCCCGACAAAGAGGATGATCTTCTTCGAAAATTTATACGACGCATAAATATCCGTGGTGATCTTTCCATCAAAATGAAATTCTTCGGGCACATACACATTGGGATCAGCATCGGTGGGCACCTGCGGGTTGATACCTGAATAGTTGGGGTTATCGCCGGTGGGTGAAGAACCGTCACCAAAACCCAGCAAAAGTATTTTGCCAAACGACGTAAAATGAATTCCAAAGCCGATCTTATTGCAGGTATAGTCAGCGCCCAGTGCGAATTTGCTTTTTGGCGCCGATGCTTTCAGGAATGCTTCTTCCCGGTCGCTGTAAAATGTTTTCTGGTGAAGTTTGATATCATTCAGCGCGGAGGGAACATGAATGGCATCGATCTCGATGTTCTGGATATTCCCGGCCAGCAAAATCTTCAGGCTTTTATTGCCCCATTTTTTGGTGTAATCCGCAAGGATATCCAAACCGGTATTGGTGGTGTTGACCGCATTGGCAAAGAATTGCGCCGTTTCAGCATCGGCAGGGAACTGGGCTATGAAGGCAGGAGGCAAAGTGTTATCGGACTTACTGAAAAGACCCGAAAGCACTACCCGGTCTTTTACTTTTACCATATAACCATCCAGGGTAACCGTAAATCCCGGGGCTGGTTTCCAGGAAAATCCAAGACTGCCGTTGACCGATGTTTCTTCTTTTAATTCGGGAATGCCGGCGGCCCTGGATAATTTACTTGTATTGGGAGAAATGATGGACTGAACAAGATTACCGTTACTGAATGAAGTCAATGTATTGCTGAAATGTATCTGGGCCAGTGAAGGTGCCCTGAAGCCGGTACTCACCGAACCCCGGAGATTAAAATTATTCGCCACTTTATAACGGGTTGCCAGTTTGCCGGTAAACACGGCGCCGAAATCAGAATAATTCTCAAAGCGTACAGCGCCGTTGATCAGCCAGGCTTTGGTTGCATCTAATGCCGCATCGGCATACACGGAGAGATTGGTCCGGTTTGCATTCACCACATCGAGGTTGCTGAATCCCGGAAATCCCTGTGAACCCGAAGCCTGGTTACCATTCGGATCATAGTTTTTATAAGAAAGTTCTTCGCCGCTGAATATTTCATATTTCTCATACCTGAACTCAGCGCCCAAGCCCAAAGTGAGTCCCTGGCCTATGCTCTTAATAAGTTTACTGAGATCAGCGTTCAATGTATTTTGCATCAATTTGAAACCGCCGTCATCAAAATGGGTTGGCGTGGCTTTCCCGATCTGGGAGGCATTAAACGTTTTATCACCATAATAATGGAAATTATTTGAACCTGTATTATTACTGATATCCCAGTTCCAGTTGCTTTTGGTTGTACCTTTTATACCTGCTGCCAGCGACAGATCTGAGATATGCGTTTGTATATGCGGGTTATAATACACTTCACCGTCATTGGCCGTACGCATGATATCTGCTACATGAATACGGT
>CAZQGZ010000027.1:0-25938 GCA_964592935.1 uncultured Chitinophaga sp.
TATAGATTACCTTTACCCTATGCACTTACCCGAATCCTTTCAATCTGCTTTTGAACCCGAACTTATCCATGAAATGGAAAGAAGGGGAAATCTTGTTCATGTAAACGCGGGTGATACTATTCTTGACATCGGGCAAACCGTCCGTACCATGCCGGTGATTCTTTCCGGGCTGGTCAAAGTATCACGGACGGATGAAGAAGGAAATGAATTGTTATTATATTATGTGAACCCGCAGGAAAGCTGTGCCATGACCTTTACCTGCTGTATGCAGCAATACCCCAGTGAGATAAAAGCAGTAGCGGAAGAAGATACGGAGATGCTGGTACTCCCGGTATCGGTGATGGATGAATGGCTGGTCAAATATCCCACCTGGAAAAGTTTTGTAATGAAAACCATCCGCTTTCGTTTTCATGAATTGCTTCAAATGGTTGACCAGATCGCTTTTCAGAAATTAGATGAACGTTTGGTACATTACCTGAAAGAAAAATCAAAAGCCACGGGCTCCCCGTTGCTGAATCTATCCCATGAACAGATCGCCAATGACCTGGCTACTTCCCGGGTAGTGATCTCCCGGTTGCTGAAAAAACTGGAAAATGACAAGAAGCTCCTCCTTTACCGGAACCAGGTCAGGCTGCTGAAGGAACTGTAACATTTGTAACCAATCATTCCGGTCAGCCATCTTAGTTTTGCCTTCTAAACAAAGCATTATGAAAAAAAACATGGGCATGGCCGACCGGATCATCCGCATACTGGCAGCCGTTGTAATTGCCGTACTGTATTTCACGAATGTGATCAATGGTACCCTGGCGATCATTCTGCTGGCAGTGGCCGGGATTTTTATTCTCACCAGTTTTATCAGTTTTTGTCCCCTTTACCTGCCTTTTGGTATAAGAACAAATAAAAAATCAACCACCAAATGAAACATGAAATAGAAACCCAGTGGATGGGTAAAATGCAATTCAATGCCCTGGTGAACGGGCATAC
Source organism: uncultured Chitinophaga sp. (assembly GCA_964592935.1). Lineage (GTDB taxonomy): Bacteria > Bacteroidota > Bacteroidia > Chitinophagales > Chitinophagaceae > JJ008. The sequence continues at coordinate 985 of CAZQGZ010000027.1, forward strand.
CATTATCATGGACGCTCCTGAAAGAGTGGGCGGAGAAGACCATGGACCTATTCCAAAACCCTTTGTGCTTTCTGCTTTATCGGGTTGCACCGGGATGGACATCGTGGCTATTCTCCGGAAAGCCAATAAACAAATAGATGATTTCAATATGCGGGTAAGCGGTGAGATCAGCAAACAACCCCCCATCGAATATGTTGCCATTCATATCGCCTATGATTTTCATGGCCCGGAGGAAAATAAACAGGCGGCGCTGGAGGCTGTGACCACATCCCAGGAAAAATATTGCGGGGTAAGTCATATGCTGAAAAAGATCCTGCCTCTGACATGGGAAGTGAATTATAATACTATGCAGGTTTTCAATAACGCCGCCAAAAAATTAGAAATAGCCAATTAATAATATGCTGACACAGTTTATACTAAAACATAAATTAGCCATAGCGGGTATACTTATTGGCGCCCTGGGCGGTTATGCCTATTATCATTTTATCGGGTGCGACTCAGGGACCTGCTCCATCACGTCCAAACCCGTTAACAGCACCCTGTACGGGGCATTGATGGGAGGATTATTATTCAGTATTTTTAAAAAAGAAAATAAAAAAAGCAGCGATGAAAAAACAGGCAACGATCATTGACGTACGTACGGCGAATGAATTTTCATTGGGTCATGTGGAAGGAAGCATTAATATTCCTTTACAGGAAATTCATTTGAAAGCAAACCAGATTAAAGAAATGCAGCAACCCGTTTTACTTTGTTGCGCCAGCGGCATCCGCAGCGGGCAGGCTACGGCATTTTTAAAAAGTCTTGGAATTGCCTGTGAAAACAGGGGGAGCTGGCTTGATCTGAACTGATTGAATTATTATTTTTTTAAACTAAAAAATTGTATGCTGCAGTTATTAAAAAAATTATTCGGCATCGGGCCGAAAGTTGATGTAAAAGAATTAATGCAAAAGGGCGCGGTTATCCTGGATGTAAGGACCAAAGGTGAATACATGAGCGGACATATAAAAGGTTCAATAAATATTCCAGTTCAGAACCTCGGAGGAAACCTGGCTAAACTGAAAAAAGAGAAGCCCATCATCACCTGCTGTGCATCCGGCATGCGCAGCGCCAATGCAAAAAATATTTTAAGATCAAATGGTTTTACCGAAGTGTATAATGGCGGCGGTTGGATGGGTCTTCAGAACAAATTAAGGTAAATTAGCAATGATGATTAAACAACGAATACTGACCGGATGGAATCTTCCCAGGATCCTGTACCTGCTGGCTGGAACAATGATACTAATCCAATCAGCTGCTGAACAGCAATGGATGGGTGTTGTTTTCGGCGGGTATTTTGCAATGATGGGCATTTTTGCTTTTGGATGCGCTGCCGGTAATTGTTATGACAACCGATGCAATGAAACAGTAATTTCGAATAACAAATCGAAAATTGAAGAGGTTGAATTTGAAGAAATAAAACAATCCAATGGTAACACCTGAAATATCAAGATCATTTTCAGATCTTATTAATGCTGATAAGCCTGTACTGGTTGATTTCTCGGCCGAATGGTGCGGCCCCTGCAAGATGATGGCCCCGATACTCAAAGAACTAAAAAAGCAAATCGGCGATAAAGCGACCATTATCAAAATTGATGTGGACCAAAGCCCGCAGGTATCTGAAGTTTTTCAGATACAGGGCGTGCCCACCCTTATTCTCTTCAAAAAAGGAGAAATAAAATGGCGGCAGTCAGGCGTGGTGCCGGCGAAAATGCTGGAGCAGGTAATTCAGCAATATTTGTAGAAACGGGTTACCGCATGATCATCCTCATCCCGCCCCCGCCTTCATTATTCAATCCCGTCTTACTCAGACTATAAGTGAAGCTGAGTAAAAAGAACCTCCGCAGGGTCAATACCCTTGAATCTTCGATGTAATTGTTATTGGTATTACGGCTGATACCGATATTCCTGTTTAACAGGTCCCGGGCGCTGAATTTTATTTCTCCCCGGTTAAATTTCAGTACCTGCTTACTGATACTTGCATTCCAGATCGGCACTTTCGTATTGAAACCGGCTGCCCGCTGACTGTTGATGGTATACGTGAAGTCGGTAGATAAGAAAAACTGTTTGGGCATCTGCCAGTCAACGGATGCATTGTATTCCTGGGAAAGATAATTCGTATTTAACGCTGGCTGCAGGGAATATTTTGTTTTATTATAATTGAACCCGGTTCCAATTCCCATGTTTAATTTTTCCGTCGGGTTCATATCCAGCCTCAACTCCGGGCCAAACGATAATGTCCTGATCTCATTCCCGGCTTTATTGATAAATTGTTTGGTTTTGAACAGTCCTGTATTGGTACTGATCTCCACGCTTCCTTTCAGGAAACGGACCGGCCTGCTGTAGCTGATGCTGCTGTTCAGGTTATAAACACCGTTTACATTCACCGGCCGGGTGTACTTAATGCCCAGTTGATTTACGCTGTCATAGTTCACGATCTTATGCTGCGTAGCCTGCATGTTGAAATAAAGGAACAGGTTTTGATTCTTGTACGGGCTCATCAGGTTAAGATGCCCCATGATATTGTGATTGAATTCCGGTTTCAGGTCCGGGTTGCCTGCTTTAATGTTCAATGAATTGCTGTTGTCGGGTACCGGCTGCAGTTGAGTAATGGAAGGCTGGTTCGTCGAAGTATTATAACTCAGCGACAGCATTTTGAACCGGGTGAAATTATACTGGAACCTCATGTTAGGTAAAAAATTCCGGAAGGTCCTGCTGATCACTGAATCTTTCGTTCCGCTGATGATCTTACCTTCCAGCACGGCCCGCTGCCAGGAAAGCCCGAATGCATAACTATACTTTTTCTTCTGCGTCCGCATGCGGATGCCGGCACTGGAGTAGCCATAAGTGTTTTCAAAATCATTGGTCAGCAAATTGTTCAGCTGATCAAACTTGCCGTTTAGTTTATTGTAATCGTTTGTTATTTTTTCTGCGGTGCTCTTACTGTCGCTCTTCCCCACGCTGAATTCAAGCAATGATCTTTTCCAGATGGGCTCGGTGTAAACGGCTTTTGCATTGTAACCGCGCAGATCCCCTTTCGTGGTATTCTTCTGATTTAAGGTATCTCTTTTTAATAACGAACCATTGGTATTGTAAAAATGGTTGATGGAAGAAAGGCTGCCGTCGCCATCGCTTTCATTCAGGCTGGTTTGCAGGCTCAGTGAAAATGTTCTTCCCTTCCTCGCAAATTTTTTTCGCCAGATTATATCGTTTTTAAAATTGTATCCTTTTATGTTTGCGGTATTATTGCTGAACCCTTCATTGGTCAGTACATTTTCTTCTGACAAGGTTTTATAATCTGTCTGTGAGCTGTTATTTGTTTCCTGGTAACTGAAGGAAGGTGTGATCCGGACCGAATTCATCGAATCAATTTGATATAACGTGTTCAGGTTAACCCGGTGGCTGTTGCTGAGATTATCCGTAAAAGCATTCTGGTTATAGAAATAAGAAGAATCAGGTAAAAAATACTGCCGCCGGATATGACTCTCCTGTTTGGGGTTATAGCGGTTGTAAAAATAATTGCTCTGGAAATCAAGTTTGGTCCCGATGATATTATTGTAATTCAAACCACCTCCCCGGGCCGTATTGATCCCGCTGTTCCTTCCACCCGGGTTCATTCCCATCGCGGCCGCTTCATCACCGTTGATATTGATGCTGATATTTCCCCCTCCGCCCCTTTGCATACGGGCCAGTTCACCGGTAAAATTGAGGATGTCCATAAATGAAAATCCTTCTGCATTGGTGTTATTACCCATGCCGATGGCCGAAAATTGACGGGCTCCTTTAAATGAGTTGACGTTGAATTTACCTTCATAACGTTCCCGGTCTCCGGCTCCCGCATTCACTTTACCAAACATCCCTTTCTTTTTGTCTTTTTTCAGTTTCAGGTTGATGGTCTTTTCATAATTACCATCATCGAAACCGGTCAGTTGCGCCTGGTCGCTTTGTTTATCATATACCTGCACTTTATCCACCGCATCAGCCGGTAAATTCTTTGTGGCGATCTTCGGATCGTTTCCAAAAAATTCTTTGCCATCCACCAGTACTTTATTCACTTTTTCTCCCTGGGCCTTGATCGTTCCGTCTTTTTCCACCTTCACACCTGGTAATTTTTTCAGCAGTTGCTCCACGCTGGCATTGGGCTGCACTTTAAAAGATCCGGCATTGTATTGAACTGTATCATTTATTAAAGTAACCGGGGGGGCTTCATTCCGGGCAATAACTTCAGCCAGTACTTTGGTTTTATCATTCATCACAATATGGCCGAGATCAGAATTTTTATTATTATCCGTAACGCTGAAAAAAATATTTCCGTTGTGATAGTTTACATGAGAGATCATCAGGCGGTATTCACCAGCGGGAATTCCTTTCAGTTCAAACCTTCCGTCACTCCCGGTCATGGTAAAAGTGACCAGCGATGAATCTTTTTTCTCCAGCACCGTGACCGTAGCAGCAGCAACCGGTTGTTTGCTGATCGTATCAAAGGCTAATCCTTTTACAGAACCATTTTTCTGAGCCTCTGCTGCAAACGCAAGGGTCAACACAATCAATAAGAAGTAAATTTTTCGCATAGCTTCCTTTTTCGGCTACGAAAATATTCTGAGTCAGATAGTAAACGGGTTAACAGGGCTTGTTTTAATGTTAATAAAGGTTAAAGAATAATCCCGGAGCCAAAATTAAGAAGACCTTGTCTCCTTTGTACCTTCCTCTGTATTCATAGTGGTAAAAAATACAGAACCCCAAACACAATGAAAAACACTTCAGAAAGGATTCCGGGCCTGATTAATTTCTTATATGAATTTTCCCAAGGATTTATTGAACCGAAGAGAAGCATAGTAATAAGAACAAGTGATTTTACGGATTTTTCATTCATACTTCAGTTACCGGGGCAATAATGGGCTCTGTTGTTATGAATTTTTACTTTTTATTAATACTTTTAGATCCATCAACCCGTTAATCCTTTTTAAAACTACCCTATTATGAAAAACAGGCATTTTGTACATGCAAACCAGTCGGCAAAGATTTACCGCCATTATTACAAATCCTCCTTTAATATTTTCCGTTTGCTGAAATCGGTGTTGTCTATTTTTATTTCCGGTTCTTCACATGTGGCCACGCCGCATTACAGGAGGAAATAGTTTTGATCAGAATTGATCTCAAAAGTGAAGTATCAAATACTAAAGCTAAGAGAAAAGAAGGTAAAAGAGTTGAGATATTACCTCTTTTCAAATATGTCTGTATTCCTCATTTTTCCCCTTTTTCTCTTGTAACCTCTCAGTACATCCTCATATTCCGCATATTTCTTTCCATGAACCTCGGCATACCGGGCATTCCCTGCTGGTTGTTGTTTTTTCCACCCATCCGGTTCAGGTTAAAAAGGAAGCTGACCATGAAATAACGCTTCAGCACCATGCTTTTTACATCTTCAATATAGTTGTCGCCGTTATTGCGGCTGATACTCTGGTTTTGGTTCAGGATATCGTTCACTGAAAATTTGAGTTCGCCGTTCTTCTTCTTAAACAATTGCTTACTCATGCTGGCGTTCCATAACGGTATGTTCTGGTTATAACCGTCTGCCCTCCCGGAATTGATATAATAATCAATATCGGTGGACAGGATGATCCCTTTCTTGGAAGTATAGGTAATGTCGGCCGAATAAGTTTGCGAAAGATAACTTTCATTCAATGCGGTATTGACCGAATACCTGATATTATAATAAGATAAACTGGCATTTCCCGACAAATCCCATTTTTCTTTCAGGCTGAAATTGGCGCCGGCAGTTTGCGTAAGCGTGATGGTCTTGCCGATATTTTTTTGTTTGTACAACAGGCTTACATCTTTGTTGTACAGGGTCAGGGTGGTAAAGTTCAGGCTCGACCCCTTCAGCTTTTTATCCTTGAATGGTAACCCGATGGTGAAAAAGCCCATCGTGGTAAAGGCCCCGTTCATATTCACCGGCATGGTCAGTTGAATAGCTCGGTTGATGGTGTCTATGCTGTTGACGATCTTATTCCTCGTTGTACTGAAACTGATATTCGCCGCAAGGAATTTAAAGGTGAGAATATTAAATGTGTTGAACGTGGTATTAAAGCTGTGTGTGAATTCCTGGTTCAGTTCCGGGTTGCCCACTTTCTGGAATAATGGATTGGATACGTCTCGTACATTCTGCAACTGAGAAACAGAAGGCTGGTTGGTCCTTCCGCGGTAATTGATGCGAACTCCCTTGGTGCGGCTGGGTGTCCAGTTGAAACTGGCTGTGGGGAAAAAGTTCGTATAGCTTTGCTGCGTCAATGAATCTTTCCCCGTGACAGCCTGGAAACTGTTGCTCGTTAATGTGGCTCTTTGCACACCGATACCAAACTGGTAATTGTATTTTTTCTCCTGTACCCGGTAATTCGCGCCGAAACGATTGGCCTCAAAACCATTTTCAAAACGATTGGTCAGCAGCATATTGGCAATATCGTATTTTCCGGTTGAGGTATTGTAGTTGAAAGTTTTCTTGTCGGAATTGCTTTTGTTATTGGTGTATGCATAATTAATTTCAATGAGCTTGTTCAGTCCCGCCGGTTCGGTATAGGAAACGCTGATCGTATTGTTATGCGTACTGGTCTTTTGGCTGTTCTGCTGGTTCTGGCTGCTGCTGCCCTGCAAACTGCCATCGGGTTTATAAAATTTTATCGGGGAAATATTGAAACCCTCGCTCTTGCTGTCGCCATACGTATTGCTCCAGCCAAGTGTCAGCGTTCTCCCGATATGATGAAATTTTTTCCGGAATAAAAAATTATTATTCAGGTTTACACCGTCCCGTTCATTGGTATTTTTTGTCTGGCTCACCAGCGCCAGGTATTCCTGCCCGGCCTTGCTGGCAATGGTATAAGAAGAATCTTCATTGGTATTCTCCGAATGCTGCAGGGTAAGACTGGGTGTATATAAAATGGAATTCATGGAATCCAGTTGGTATTCAAATCTTATATTGAAGCGGTGATTCCGGTTGATATTATTGACATGGGAATTCCGGGTCAGGTAGGAAAGGGAATCATTCGGGAAAAAAGTCTGGCGGTAAGTATTTTGCTCCTGTTTATTATTCGTATTGGAAAAAAAATAACTGCCGCTGATCTTCATTTTTGTTCCGATCTCATTATTGAAATTTATTCCTGAAGAAAGTGATTGGGTAATTCCGGTTGCTGTACTTGCTCCGAAAAAGCCACCGCCGCGGGTGCTTATCATTTGCATCCCGCCTCCTCCGAATCCACCGCCGCCTCCACCAAATCCGCCGCCGCCACCTCCAAATCCGCCTCCCTGGTTTCCGCCGCCGCCACCGAAGCCGCTAAATCCTCCCATCGAACTGATGATATCGGAAAATGAAAATCCCTGCTTGTTGATATTATTGGCATTGAAAAGAAATGATAAACGCTGGTTGCCGTTGAATTTATTAAAACTGATGTTTCCTTCATAGCGGCCGCCATCACCATAACCACCCGCTGCCAATGCCCTGCCGAATATTCCCTTGTTCTTATCTTTTTTCAGTTTGATGTTCACCGCTTTTTGCTTGCTGCCATCATCGATCTTGGTGAATTTGGCCTGCTCACTCATATCATCAAACACCTGTACACTTTCCACCATATCGGCAGTTAGGTTCTTGGTGGCAAGCTTGGGATCGTTGCCAAAAAATTCTTTGCCATCCACATAAACCTTTTGAATGGTTTCTCCCTGTGCCTTCACTGTTCCGTCCTTATCCACCTGCATCCCCGGAATTTTTTTCAAAAGGTCTTCCACCGTTGCATTAGGCTTTGTCTTAAATGCATCGGCCCTGAACTGAACCGTATCTTCTTTAATGATCACCGGCGCGTCATTCGTTACTGTGACGCCGGTTAATGTCTTATATTCTTTTTGAACCTTCAGCTCACCCAGGTTGATTGCTTTTGATGTGGATGTAATGGATACTTTTTGTTTGAATGTTTCAAAACCCAGGTGTGAGATCACTAATTGATATTCCCCTTCTTCCAGTCCTTTTATTTCAAAAACACCCTGCTTGTTGGATAGCGTAAAAGTAGCCAGGGATGAATCTTTGGTGCTCAGAACCGAAACAGTTGCTTCGCTGAGGGGTTGTTTGGCTGCCGTGTCTACTAATTTTCCTTTGATGCTTCCATCGGACTTTTGGGCATGGGCCGAAGTGAATAATGCCAGGACCAGGACAGGTATGGTAAAAATTTTCTTCATATACAGTACAATAAGTCTACGAAAATAGACGTAAAAAGCCGGATTGACCTTCGGAAAAGGGCTAATTTTTAGGGTAAAATGGATGAATAGCGGGGTTTTGCCGATGAAAGGTTTAACTGAATAAATACTCCACATCCTCCCTCGTCAGCGCTTTCACAAATGAAGTATCATCAGATATGATGTCTTTTGCCAACGCTCTTTTCTTTTCCTGCAACTGAAGTATTTTATCTTCAATCGTATCCTTACAGATCATGCGGTAAGCAAAAATATTTTTGGTCTGTCCAATACGATGTGTCCGGTCAATGGCCTGCTGCTCAACGGCCGGGTTCCACCAGGGATCTACGATATAAACATAATCGGCAGCAGTCAGGTTCAATCCAACTCCGCCTGCTTTGAGCGAGATCAGGAAAACTCTTATCTCATTATTGTTCTGAAAATTTTGTATCGCTTTTTCCCGGTCGGGTGCAGATGTGCTGCCATCAAAATATTCATACTTAATTCCCAATTCCTCCAGCTTGGCTTTGATTAAAGCAAGCATGCCGAGGAACTGGGAAAAGACCAATGCCTTATGATCTCCCATATCTTCACTTAATTCTCTTGCCAGTTCATCCAATTTGATGGAATGATTTTCAAATTTTTCCTGTTCATTCAGAATCGCGGGTGAATCACAGATCTGCCGCAACTTCATTAATCCCTGCAAAATGGTAAGCTGTGATTTGTGTATACCCTCTTTTTCAATCGTTCCTAATATCTGGTTCCTGAAATCATTCCGGTACGCGTCATAAATATTCCGCTGCTCATCTTCCATCTCGCAGAATAAAATGATCTCCTGTTTTTCCGGGAGATCCTTTGCCACCTGCTCCTTGGTCCTTCTTAAAATAAACGGGTAAAGAATTTTTTTCAGATGCTCCTTCCTGTCCTGGTCTCCGAACTTATCAATAGGAATGGAAAATTCCTGGCGGAAAAATTCCATGGTGCCCAGCATGCCGGGATTCAGGAAATTCATTTGCGCAAAAATATCAAACGTGTTATTCTGCAACGGCGTTCCGCTCATGCAGAGCCGGTTCTTTGCATTCAGTAAACCGGCCGCCCTGGTCACTTTGCTTGACGGATTTTTGATTGCCTGGCTTTCATCGAGTATCACATAATCAAATTCAATACTCATCAGCAATTTGATATCGCTGCGCAGGGTGCCATACGTCGTGATCGTGATATCATGATCCAGCAATTCTTCTTTTACCCTGGTCCGCACCGCTCCATGATGAATGCGCCAGGATAATTTGGGTGTGAATTTTTTGATCTCGTTCTCCCAGTTATAGATCAGGGTCGTTGGACAAACCACCAATGCTTTAAGGTTGCCTGTTTCCTTTTTAAAATATTCAAGAAAAGACAAGGCCTGTACGGTTTTACCCAATCCCATATCATCCGCCAGTATGCCGCCCCAGCGGATATCTTTCAGGTAATTGAGCCATTGATAACCCGACACCTGGTAGGGACGTAATATCATCTTCAGTGAATACGGCGGATCAATTTCCTTGATCTTATTGAATTCTTTCAGGTTCTCATATTTTTCTTCCAGTTGCACCATCAGCTCTTCTTCATTGCGGTTCTCATAGAGTTCATCCACCACGCTCAGGTGATACCGGGATAATTTCAAAGAGTCCGTCTTTCCTTCGCCAACCCTGAATAACAAAGAATATTTTTTCAGCCATTCTTCAGGTAAGATCCCCAGTGTACCGTCATTCAGCTGAACAAATTGTTGTTTATTCGCCAAAGCCCGTTTCACTTCCGCCACTGTTACCTGCTGATCACCGAAAACAATATCCACCTTGGCATCAAACCAATCGGTATTGCTGCTGATGAAAATTTTTGTCTGCGGTTTGGCTGTGTTAAACCGGAAATTTTTCAACGCATCGAATCCAAATACGGGCGTTTTCATTTCCTTCATGGCATCTACAAATAAAAAGAACCAGTTGTTCTTCAGTACATCCGTTCCTTTTAATACCAGTGATGATGAATCTTCATTATAAACAAAACCGGAATGCAGGTTTTGTATTTTCTGCAGGAATTCATTTTCCTTTTCGCGGTTACGGTGTACAACAAGGACCTTCTCTCCCTGCGGTACGATCAGTTCGTCCCGGTCCTTTACCCTGGTTTCATATCCTTTGTAAGAAAAGGATGGCTGGAAGACGAGGTAATCCCCCTTTTCCAGCAGGAATAATTTTACATCGGGATTGCCGTCTTTTATTTCCTGTACCAGTGACTTGTCAAAATCCACTTTATGTTCCCTGGCCAGGGGAAGGATAAAATGGTTCAGTGTTTTGATCCAGTCATCCGGCGAAACATTCATTTTCCCTTCCGGTAAAAATTTTTCAATGAGGAGAATGACATCGTTGTTCTTCCATAAATAAACCTGGTGATTGTAGAGGAAGAAAAGCGGGCTGCTGCTTTCGTTATCGGCCAGGTCATATTCAATGCCCCCCGCATTGACCCGGCATTGAATGGAATAATGTGAATTCTTTTTTATTATAAAATGAGGTCGTGCTTCCTCCGCCTGCAATTGCAGCTGTACAAGATTATTTGTTTTAAAAGGTTTATTGCCCGAGAATAAAAAAACAAAAGGATTGTCGGCAGCCTCAGTAAATATTTTTTTCAGTTTGGGCAACAGGTACTCCGCCATCAGTTCTTTCGTTTCATCTGTCAGGTCATCTTCCTCCTGGTGAATGATGTTTTCCCAGATACCGGAAAAAGGCGAGTTGCGGCTGATATATTTATTTATCTCGGGTTCCTGCAACTTGCGCAGCGAAGTGAGCAGGTTTTTATCCTCTTCGGAAAGTTGATCCGTATTCACATACCTGCTGATATCTGTTTTTTCAACCTTCCCGGTAAAGAACATATTATTTTCATCCGGCTCACCGGTAACCACATCCACTGTAAACCGGGGGTAACTTTTTTTACTGAAATTAAAAACAATACCCAGTCTTTGTGTGGGTCTTCCGGCCACTTCTTCCATTACCACCGGTAATTCAACCTCTTTTTCTTTCACGGGAAGAAATACCGTTTTTTCCGGCGCCACCGGGGCTGCCACTCTTTTGATACCGGGATCCAGCACCCGCAGGAATGGTTTACCGTCCTTGTATGCAAATTCAAATTTCCCCTTCAGGTCATCTTTTAAAGAATAACCATAGGCTTCAAGCAGTTTGTTTTTTTCCTTATCCCAGTTGCGGATACTGTCGAAATAATTGGCCCCGTGATGATGAAGCAACTGAAGCAGCACGATCACTTTGGGAAGGCAGAGCGGGTGTTCGGTATCTTCGTAATCACAGCTTGTATCAAAATTTCTTTCTTCATTTTTCCGGATGATCACTTTGCAATGTTGCCCGTCAATATTTACCACTGCTTTCACGGTTTCGTTTTCGGCAAACTCAATACTGGCCTTGTTGGTTCTTAAAAATTTTTCTGCTTCGGCAAAAACTTCCGGGGATGAAAAAAGACGAAGGTTTTTCAGGTCGATCGTTTTCATCTTGACCACCGTGTGCCGCTGATCATATTTGATATGATCAGCCTGCAGGTGACCACGGTCGATCAGTTCCTGCAATTGAAATAAAGTGGCTGCCTCATGCCGGCAGATATCCCCCAGGTTATAGGGGCAACCGCAACGCAGCGAAGTGGACTTGGGATCCTTGAATTTTTGTATGTAAACTTTATAATAAGTGGCATAGCTGTCATCTTTCACGCGGAATACGGCGGAACCAAAAAGGTCATCATATTCCACCAGTTCCACATAACCGATTGCATGAATTTTTTTCCCGCGCCGGATCACTTCATCCGTGCCATGGGTGTAAACGTATTTGATAAGGTGCGGTAAGGCCATAGATTGAATGGTCAATGGTGAATGGGCAATGGGCAATCGGCAAATGTAAAAGAATGTGCGGCGGATTTCCTTGTAAAATGGTTAAATAAAAAAATATTTTTTATCAGGAATAATAAAAGAAAAATGGAGTATCTTAGTAGGTTTTTCCAGTCTCTCCTAACCTCTCCGCATGGAGAGGAACCACACACAGCCCCTGCTTATTTGAAGCGTCATTATTTTTAAACAATGGTTGGTTATGATACAGTTTCAAAAAATATTAATATGAGCCACAAAGCAAATTTTCGCCAAGATCACAAAACGATACACTCTTTGTTCTTTGTGTAAAAAACCTTTGTGGACCTTTGTGGTAAAAAACCTTACTTAGCAATCAACTTCCCATCCACATATACCGGCAGTACATTCGCCACATCGGCCGTAAGACAATATTTAATGTCCTCGATCAAACCAAACCTCTCCGCCAGCCGGTGATAATGCGTGAGGTTTGGCGCAAACTCAACGAGATTATTTTTATACTTTTCATACAGGGTCTCCGCCATGAAAGAACTGTCGCAATGAATGGTAAATTTTTTCCTGAGCCGGTGAATGACAGCGCCGGCAAATAATGTGTCTTCGAGATTAAAGCGATCCTTCCACCCGGCGCAACCCAGCACCACATTCTTCTTTTCTGCTGCGAGGTGATCGCATACAGCGGAAAGGTTGGGGAATGACCCGGAAATAATGTTAGCCGCGTTTTTATCCAGCGCCATTTGCAATAAGCGGGTGCCGTTGGTTGTGGTAAGCACCAGTGTTTTGTTCTCAATAAACTCCCGGTTGTATTCCAGCGGCGAATTACCATGCTGTAATCCCTCTGCGATCAGTCCGTCCCTTTCCCCCGCAGCAATGCCATCAATATTCTTACTGATCTCCAGCGCCCTCGGAACCGAATCAACCGGTATCACACATTTTGCTCCATTATATAATGCAGCCGCAATAGTGGACGTGGCCCTGAACACATCGATTATGACAACAATGCTGTTGCTGAGATCATATAAATGCAATAGCGCCGGGGAAATGGAAGTATGCAGGGTGGGCTTAATATTCATAACGGTGTTACAACAAAAATAGTTGAACTGAAATTAATAAGACTGCGTTAAAATTTTTAGGTAATAACTCAGTTTGAATTTGAACCACGAAGGCACAAAGACACGGAGAAACACAAAGTAATCTTGGTGAAACCCTTGTGCTTTGGTGTCTTTGTGGTTCATTCTTATATTTTTGAAACAATATCTGCCTAATTAATTAACAACATCTTCCATTTATCACTCTCTGCAAATTCCTTGATCGTCTTATTCCGCTGTTCCAGTAATTTCTTCAGGTAACCGGTAAGATAAATCCGGTTGAACCATCTCCCGAACATACCGTAGGGCGATTCAAAATGAAAGAGGTCGATCACGATCGTACCGTTCTCACAGGGTTTGTAATGATGCTCATGTTTCATCATCTTAAAGTTTCCCTGCACCTGTTCATCGGTAAACATTTCAGGTTTTTGCATTTCGGTGATCTTGGACCGGAGAAACCTGTATTTAAAAAAATGCCTTGCCTTCCAGGTCACGGTTTCATCCTTTCCGATCAACCCGAACCGGGTACCCGCCACCGCTTCTTCCTTAAACTTCGCCATGGATTGTATATGCAACCCGATATGCCGGCTGAGATCGAATACTCTTTCAACAGGAGCGGCGATGAAGGTGGTAAGATGGATGGTTGGCATAGAACGAAGTCTGAAGTCGGATGTCTGAAGTCAGAGAGAGTCCTCAAGTTCATAGGGTCCTTCTGACCTCTGACCTCTGACTTCCGACATCAATATTTCTCATTTCAACTAAAGGGAATTTTCGAAACCTTAGCCTGCAACAACTTATCCCTCACTTTTATAAAAATCTCCGAACCGATCGCCGCGCAGGAAGTAATAACATATCCCATTCCGATGGCCTTACCAAGACTGGGTGATTGAGTGCCGGAAGTGACATGACCGATCAATGCGCCGGAATAATCTTTGATCTCGTAACCGTGCCGGGGAATCCCCTTCTCGATCATTTCAAAACCGATAAGTTTTCTTTGAACACCTTCTGCTTTTTGTTTTGCAAAAATTTCTTTGGAAATAAAATCCTTGGTGAATTTCGTAATCCATCCCAGTCCTGCTTCCAGGGGTGAAGTGGTATCATCAATATCATTTCCGTATAAACAGAATCCCATTTCGAGTCTTAACGTATCCCTGGCCCCGAGACCAACGGGTTTTAATCCCTGCGGTGTACCGGCAGTAAAGATCGCATCCCATATTTTATCGGCATCCCCATTCTTATCTTCAAAATATATCTCTACACCTCCCGCACCAGTATATCCCGTTGCGCTGATCAGTACATTATCCACTCCTGCAAATTTGCCTTTTACAAAAGTGTAATACTTCAGGTTCAGGATATCCATATCGGTCAGCGGCTGCAATATTTTTGTTGCATTGGGACCCTGTATGGCCAGCAGGCAGGTCTTATCAGAAATATTGTGCATCTCCACATGATGCTTATCATGCTTTTTGATCCAGTTCCAGTCTTTTTCAATATTGGATGCATTGACAACAAGCATATAAACTTTGTTCTCTTCAATACAATACACCAGCAGGTCGTCCACGATACCTCCTTCTTCATTCGGCAGGCAACTGTATTGCGCCTGTCCGGCTTTTAATTTGGCAGCATCATTACTGGTCACCCGTTGTATCAGGTCAAGCGCCTGTTCCCCTTTTAAAATAAATTCTCCCATATGGCTTACATCAAACACGCCGGCATTTTTTCTCACAGCTGCATGTTCATCATTGATCCCGGTATAACTGATGGGCATATTGTAACCGGCAAATTCGGCCATCCTGGCGCCTAACGCAATATGTTTTTGGGTAAAGGGGGTGTTCTTAATCATAAAAAAAATTGTGTGCAAATATACTGATTCGCGGAAGCTACGCAGTAATTGGAGAAAACCGGGTAGTGGGGTCAGTTTCACGCAAAGCCGCAAGAAATAAACACATAAGGCGCTAAGGCTCTTTGCGGCTTATGTTTAAATCTTAGCGCCTGTGCGCGAAATATGTCAAACTAGCCCGCTACCGAAAACAAGGTGGTGTTCATTTTAGAAAATAAATATTTTTTCCCTTGTTTGAGAAACTAACAACAAAAGAAAAGCCCCCCTGGGGAGCTTTTCTTCCCGGATCAAACGGGATTCAACCAGTTCCGCAAAAAGCGGTACTTCAACCACATTTATCAAAAAAATTGCACCAGCGAAAATTCGGGCGAAGGTCCATGTTTGACAATGCCGTCCTCATTCTCTGTTTTTGTATGGATGATCCCATTGGGCTTTGACAGCTGTTTGGTTTTCTTTTCTTCCAGTTCCTTCAGTTCCTGTTTTTTTTGCTCAATCGATTTTTCCAGGCTGATGCTGTCATTTTGCTGGTAACGATAATCGCCGGCTGGTTGCGTAACCGAAGTTCCCTCCCCTTCTTTCAATTGGCCATCCGCACCCATGGTGTAATCCACACCGGTCTTAAACCTGAAATTTCGGTTGTCATTGACTTCAATGCTTACTATTCGCCGGCGTGAATATCTTTTCCTGATCCTGAAATTGGCCGGGTTCAGTTTTTCTTCCACGGATTTATCAAACCGTATTTTCTTTCCCACCGGCACCTGTATCGCTATCTCAACTTGTTGCAAACGAAATTTTTTATCCTTGCTGATCGAATACCCGCTGCCCAGGTCCAGTATACTGTCCCTTGATGAAATTGTATATTGAATATTCTCCGCTCTTGCCATCGCATCATCTTCCGTTTTTCCATAACTGTATTTTTTCAATACAACGTGATACAATGAATCGGTGCTGGCCTGCACATCAAACCGTACCGTTGATAAACGAAGCGTATCCGAACTGAGATCCCAACCATTACTTTCACTGTTTACCCACCAGAAACGACCCGTGAATTCAAGTTCCGGTTGCGAAACGGCCACGATCATTTTTCCTTTAACCGGCTGATTCAACATGATCGGCGTATCGGCATGTTCATAATCACTGAAATCCCTCGATATACTCGATGCAAACAAAATCGCACATACCCAACCCAATGCCCAGAGGCCTCCGAATGTCCCGCCGAGATAATTACTGCGTGAACGGGTTCTCAATAAACGGCGGATCACCCAAACAATAAATGCTATCAATGGAACTCCTAAAAAGAATATTACCGTTCCCCATGCATAGAACTGCTGCCACTTGCTGGTCCATAAAAAATTATTCACCGGCCACCAGGCAACACCTCCGAATATCAGTGCCATGAACGCAACAAACAATCCAAATGCTATCGAACCCGCAATAAATAAAAAGAAGGCTTTAAAGATCACCCCGATGACATGTCCAAATCCGTTACCCGTCCTTCTGCCTGCTTCTCTTGCTTCCGATGCAAAAGCTTTTCCTCTTGTATCTGAAAATTCTTTTGCCCTGCTGCCGATGTTTTGCGCCGTGTCTTTTACTTCCTTTCCCCATTCCTTCATCCGGCCCTTCATGCTTTCCATTCCTTCTTTTACATTCTGCCGGATACGGTTCACATCCACCGTTTCTCCCCTCATTTCCATTTTCTGGTAATCGCTGTTTGCTTCTGGCAACACAATCCATAATATGATATAAGCAAGTATAAAAGTTCCGCTGAGTGATCCGAATCCAATATTAACAGCATAGTCAAAATCATAATGATTACTGATGTTCCGCAATATCCTGATCAATATGCCCAATACAATCGGAGCTGCAAAAATTAAACGGATAGTTGTTGTGCTTTTGTTGAAATACGCGGCTAGACCTCCGGCTACTCCGCCAATGACCCGGTCATCGGGGTTGCGGTAAAGTCTTTTCCCGGAAAAACCTTCCAGGTCTTTCGGAGGCAAAATGATCCATAACAATATATAAGCAAGTATGCCTAATCCAAAACCACCAAAGGTTACAATGGCAAATAATATCCGTACAACCGTGGGATCAAGATTGAGGTAACTGGCAATGCCGGCGCAAACCCCGCCGATCATTTTATCACCGCTGTCACGGTATAACCTGCCTTTCGTTTTTTTGGTATAGGTATAATCCGTGCCGGCATTGGAACTGCTTTGCTGTGATGTAGCAGATGAGGCGCCGGCTGATTCATCTTCCGCGGCTTTAAAATCCTCCACGGTACCCATGGATGCAATCACTTCATTTACGTCATTGTCTGTTATGGCATCGGCGCCTTTGCGGATCTTATCACTCATCAGTTCTGCAATACGGCTTTCAATATCATTAATGATCTCATCCCGCCCTTCTTCCTGGGCGAAATAACGGCGCAGGCTTTCAATATAGGCCTGGAGCTTTTCATAAGCGGAATCTTCGATGGGTATCACCCGGCCGCTCAGGTTTATGTTGATGATCTTTTTCATGATGTATATATTATTTGGTTGAAGTCCCCGATTAAACCGGGAGAATTAATTGGTTGATTCGTTGCGTAATGGTTCATTTGTTTTTTTACTCGTCAGCGCATTCACCCCGTTGGAAAGTTCATTCCAGGTTTGTTCCAGTTCATTATAAAAGCTTTCTCCCTTTTCTGTCAGGAGAAAATATTTTCTTGGCGGTCCCGAATTACTTTCCACCCAACGGTACGTAAGCATCTCTGCATTTTTCAGTCTTGTGAGAAGGGGGTATAATGTTCCTTCTAGTATCTGGAGGTTGGCCGCCCGCATCTCTTCCACGATATCGCTGGGGTAGGCCTCACCACGACGGATGATTGAAAGAATGCAGAATTCGAGGATTCCCTTTCGCATCTGGCTCTGTGTATTCTCTATATTCATAATCTTCTTTTTGCGCTAGTGGGGAGAGGCTGGCTGCAAGTGGGTTAATATTAATTTTTACATCCTCGTCACTAGCAATTCCCCATTTGCTAACACAAAGATAAGGTGATATTTGGTACTATGCAACACAAAGTACTGTGTTTTTAAAATTTTTTCCTGAAAATCATCTCGGTAAAATTGCTAAGCTTCTGTATATCAGTACTTTTCAATCAATTTTAACGCACTAATCCCCCTTCTGCCTTCTTTTTATAAATGGTGAACTAACAGGATAAATGAATCAATTCGGTCGGTTTTCGGTTTATTTGCCATATGAAAAATCTGACCCTTCCAATATTATTAATGGTTTGTATTTACTCCTGTTCCGATAAATACCAGGCCTTCAGAAGCCATTACAACTTTAAAAGCCCGGACGGCAAACCCGATTACGCTAATCTTGATTACTGGGCTGCTCATCCCTGGAAACATGATCCATCAGACAGTATGCCGGCACCATTAAGAAATGAAATAAAAGACTCCGTTGCCGATGTTTTTTTCCTGCATCCAACAACCTATACGGCGATAAAATTTAAAAAGAATAAGAATGCAGCAATTGATAATGACTATATCAATGCAAAAACTGATTACTCAACTATTTTATACCAGGCCAGTGTTTTCAATCAGCATGGCCGGGTGTTTGCGCCAAGATACCGGCAGGCTCACCTCTTTAATTTTTTTTCAAAAGACAAAGAAAAAGCAGACAAAGCATTTGAGCTGGCATATGAAGACCTGAAAACCGCGTTTGAATATTACTTAAAGAACTGGAACAACGGGAGACCGATCATCATCGCTTCGCACAGCCAGGGATCTTTGCTGGCCGAACGGCTATTAAAGGAATTTTTTCAGGACAAGCCTCTCCTAAACAAACTGGTGGTTGCCTATGTGATCGGCTGGCCCGTGCCGAAAGATTATTTTACTTCATTGAAAATGTGTACGGATTCATTGCAGAACGGTTGTATCTGCAGTTGGCGCACTATGCGAAAAGGGTTCGTTCCTTTTTATTTGAGAAATGAGAAGGGAAATTCTTTTGTTACCAATCCGCTCACCTGGACCACCACCAGCGAATATGCCTCTTCAGCTCTTAATAAAGGCAGCGTGCTGAAGAATTTCAACAAAATTTTTTATCGTACCACGGATGCGCAGATCAGCAACGGTTTCCTTTATGTAAAAAAACCAAAGTTCCCCTGGAGTTTTATCTACTTTACCAGGAACTATCATATCGCTGATATTAATTTATACTAC
Source organism: uncultured Chitinophaga sp. (assembly GCA_964592935.1). Taxonomy (GTDB): domain Bacteria; phylum Bacteroidota; class Bacteroidia; order Chitinophagales; family Chitinophagaceae; genus JJ008. The sequence goes on from CAZQGZ010000027.1 coordinate 20,258, forward strand.
CTGAATCTCCAGGAAAATATCCGGCAACGGATCGGTGCATATTGGAAAAAATAATTACCGGCTATCTCAAAATTGAAGAATTAATACAAAAGAGTATGAAAGCCCGGAGTTACACCAAGTGGGTAAAACCGGAATCCGGGACTCTGTGAAACGCTGTATCTCCGTGTTGAAAAAAACTTTAAGATAGCTTCTACTGGTTTCTATCGAGGTAAAGCGCATCCTGCTCACCGGGTTTTACAACAGCATATCTTGTAACACCATTTATTGTCATTTCATCCAACATATCAACAACATTTTTAAATGTCGACTCCTTCCCGGGTTTGATGATGACCACCATTTCATTTTTTCCCGCCTTTTCTTTATCAAGCTTCGATTGTTTTTCCCTGATGATTTTCCCGATCCCTTTATTTTCATCCCATGAAGTCTGAAAAACCGGGTTTATGATACCTGCATCCTTTTCTTCACCGTAGTAATAAAACAATTTATTATTTGCACCGGCCAGAAAAGTGATTGTCTTTGATAGCGCAGCATCACTGGGTGGCCCTTCATGCGGCATTATAAGATCCATGGCTTTGGGCCTGCTTAGCTCCGTGGTAATTACAAAAAAGCTGATCAGCAAAAATCCCAGGTCGACCATCGGGGTCATATCAATTCTGGGGTTATGCTTTATCATGTGGCGCACCCCTGCTTTTCTCTTTGCGGCGGCCGGTTTTTGTATTTCTGTCATAAGCTTGTTTTCATTTAGACGCCCGGGCGCAGAGATTCCACAAATTTGATTCATCCTGGTTCTGTTTTTCACCGTAAAATCATTACAGGGAATGATGATGGTCATGCCCCGCGGTTTCTGTTTTGATTTAACTTTACTTACAACTTATCAGCAATGAAAACGATCATCATCCCCACCGATTATTCCCCCGTGGCTACCAACGCCATGCATTATGGAATCGATATGGCAAAAGCAGTCAATGCAAGTATTTTGCTTCTGCACGTGTATAATATCCCCGTCAGCTATTCTGATGTGCCTGTCCTGCTGATATCAGTAGAAGAACTGAAGAAAAATGCTGAGGAAAAACTGGCCGAACTAAAAAAGGAAGTGGAACATATTACATCGGGTTCATTGAAAGTTTATACCGAAGCAAGGCTGGGGAATGTCACCGATGAATTGGAAGACATCTGCAATAAAGTAAGACCCTTCGCCGTGGTAATGGGAACCAAGGGAACTTCGGGTATTGAAAAGGTATTGTTTGGAAGCAATACCCTCACGGTCATCCGACACCTCACATGGCCGGTGATCTGTGTGCCCCCGGGTAAAACATTCGGAACCGGAATTAAAAAAATTGGGTTCGCCTGCGACTTCCGGGATGTGGTGAAAGCAACTCCTGCGCAATCCATTAAAGAGTTCGCCAAAGAGTTTAACGCCGAACTGCATGTGCTCAACGTGGATTATCATAACCGTCATTTCAGACCCGAAGCAAGAGAAGAGTCTTTGCTTCTGCATACCATGCTTGAAGATGCCAAACCGGAATACCATTTTATCGAACACAAAGACATTGAAGATGGCATCAACGAGTTTGCTGAAAAGAATAATCTTGACCTGGTGATCTCCATTCCCAAAAAGCATAAACTGCTTGAAGGCTTATTTAAAACCAGTTCGACCAAGCAACTCGTCTTTCAGTCGCATATACCTGTAATGTGTGTGCATGAATGAGCTAAGAGATAAAAAGAGTAAAGGAGTAAAAGAGTTAAAACAAACTTTTTCTATCGCTGTAATTTGCCAGAATCCGGATGTGCTCTTTTACTCCTTTTTCTCCTAGCATAAAGCGATTTCACTCCACCAGCAAGAACGCCGCCCAGTAGTAAGGCGGATATTTTTTCCGCATTTCGCTTTGCGCCTGAGCAAAAGCATCTTCGATCGTTTTTCCTTTCAGCCAGTAATTGTAAAATGAGGTCATTAATTCTGAAGTTTCTTTATCGGGCACTTTCCATAAACTAACGATCAGCTTTTTTACACCCGCCATTTTAAATGCCCGCTGCAAACCAAAAACTCCTTCCGTGCCTTTTACATCGCCTAATCCGGTTTCGCAGGCGCTGAGGACAACTAACTCCGTATTGCTTAGGTTTAATTGCGATATTTCATACGCTGTAACTATTCCATCTTCAATTCCTTCAATGGGAATTTTACCGCTCCATGCATAATTACCCCCTGAAAGAATCAAACCACTTCTTAATAAAGGATTGACGGCTGTCGCAAATGCATTTCTTCCGGGCGTTGCGGAAGTGTTTTTATTCTCTCTTTCCCGGAGAAAAAAACCATGTGTGGCAATAAATAAAACCTGCGGAGATTTATCACCTGTTATTTTCAGATTTTCTTCAGAAGCAGCAGAACCGGTATATGTTCGGTTTGGGATCTTATTAAAATCAAATAGCTTTTTGATCGCACTGATCTCCTCTCCCGTGCCGGGTAGTGGTGGCCATATGCTGGTGTTCATTTCGCTGTTTACCGGCATATAAAGATGGGTTGAAATATTTTCCTTTTGCTGTATTCCCTTTTTTATCCTTATAAGCTGCATGCTGTCCATAGAAAAGACCGCATTCCCGAACAAAGAAATGCCCGAAGGTTTTTTGTTTTTAATTGCAGAATCCCTGAAAAATAATTGCCTGGTGCTGGAATATTGACTAATCCGGTAGCGATCCGTTAAAAGTGATGTGCCGTCTGTTATCAATGCATGAAAAGCGATGTTGTATAATTTTCCGGCAGGTGAATAACTGATTTTTTTTATTCCTTTCAGGAAGGGTTCAAGTGGCTCCCAGGCGAGTTGATATAATTTGCGGGACAAAGACGATGTGTCATAATTTGTTTTTTCCGCACCGGGATAAAAGGTGTTTACAAACACTTTCGATGTCCCCGGGGCTTTACCGGTAAGTTTCAGCAATTGCTTTTCTTCAAACAAAGGAACAAATACAGGAACAGTATCTGTTTTTTTCAGAATGAATGCAGCGTAGAGAATACTATCCGTCATGTCTTTATTAAAATACCGGAAGCTGACAAACTCAATGGCTGCTTCATCCTCTCCGAGTTTGTTTTGTATATCTTCCATTTTCACCCCGATCCCTGCTCTCATATTGCGGAATGATGAAGAAAGCCTGACCAGTTCTTTTTCCAGGTCTGCTGTTACTTCTTCCAGTTGTGCCAGGTTTGATCTTCTTTTCATTTCGGGTAATGCATATTCCCTGGCCAATGTTTTTTTATGCTCCTGCCATTGTGCGAGCTTGCTTTTAATGAGGGTGTCCTTACTGGAACGAATCGCTTCGAGCACATTTTTGCTGTCTGTCAGCAACAGTGATTTAATCAGCAACTGGATATCAAAATTTTCCCGGTAATAGGATGCCGGTGCCGAAGGATAATTATACAACAAACTGAGATTGCTTTGCTGTAAAAAAACCTGCGAAGCCATATAATTCGCTTTTTCTTCTTCCGATAAAATGGCGAACAAATTCAGCATGTTGAAAATTTCTGTCTTGTTTACTTCCGTAAGCAGCGACAATGCTTCTTTATAGCGGCCCGTTGCCTGGTATAAAACGGCGAGATTATTACATGTTGCGGCGTAGGAGGGGTGAAGATTTCCCAGCGTCGAATTTGTAAGCGCAGCAGATTCCCGGTATTTTCTTTCTGCTTCTGTGGTCCGGTTGGTATGCCGGAATAAATAAGCCAGGTCGTTCAATGCAGCAGCATAGGCTTCTCCGGCATTATTTTTTCTTTCCTCAATGGCGGCAACATGCAACAACAATGGTTCTGCTTTTTTGTATTCTTCCGTTGCCAGGTAAAGCTGACCAAGTGTTCTTGAAATATTGATCCGCATGGGCCAGCTTTCATCATACTCCTGTTCTGCAATAGACAAAGCGGACAATAATACTTCTTCAGCCTTTTTATATTCTGCCAGCAAATCATACTCAGAACCCAGGTTGGTCAGGCAGGTGATATATTCTGCACTCGAACCCCCTTTTGTTTTTTTAAATATCTCGGCCGCCTTACTGTAATAATTCTTTGCTTTTTCATGTTGCCCGAGTCCGGAATATAAAACAGCCAGGTTGTTCAGGCTGTTGGCATGATCATCGCTTTCTTCACCGCCTGCTTTTTTTCTAATTTCCATGGCTTGTAACATAAGGGGTTCCGCTTTCTCGGGATGGCCCATGTTTTTATAAACGATACCGAGGTTGTTCAGACTTGTGGCATAAGCGGGATCGTTTATTCCTTTTGTTTTAGCCAGTTTTTCTGCTGATCGCGAGAAGATCGTAACTGCTTTTTCATACCAGCCAAGACTTTCATACACTTTTGCCAGCCGGTTGGAGGCTTTTGCATATTCAGGATCTGATTCTCCGGCTGTTCTTTTATAGTAATCCGCGGCTTCTTCAAGAAGAGGAACAGCTTTCTTATCTTCACCCATGGTATTATAAACGATTGCCAGCACGCCAATCCCATCAATATATTCTTTACTGTTCTCTCCTGCCAATTTCTTATTGATACCATTCATTTCAAGTAAAAGTTTTTCCGCCTTCTGAAATTGCCAGTTGGTCATGTACATCCCCGAAAGCATTTTCAGGTATTTTACATAAATAGCATTCTCTGCGCCATACTTTTCTTTGATCATGACCACGGCCTGTTCAGCAAAAGGAATAGCCTGTTCAAATTTTTTATCCTGGTAATAATAAAGGAGACTATCATTTACGTCTTTGAGTGTTTGGCTTTTTGCTGTAAGGGTATTTAAGATCAGCAGGAGGAAAAAAAGGTGTTTCATCTTTTTAATATACTCTGCAATGTATCAAATTGAGGTTGGGATTGTATTTGAATTATCTGTAAAATTAATGCCGCCTTATGGGTCAATAATAATTTCAACAGAAATAAAATCCTGATCAGGTATCATAGTCCCCTCTCCGCATGCGGAAGGGGGTAAGGGGCGAGGTCAAAACTCCGCACTCCCCGGTGTCCTCGGGAAAGCGATCACATCCCGGATATTCGTCATGCCGGTTACAAATTGTACCATTCTTTCAAAGCCAAGCCCGAATCCGGCATGAGGGACCGTGCCGAAACGTCTGGTATCAAGATACCACCACATTTCATCTGCGGGGATATGCATTTCTTTCATTCGCTCTTCCAGCTTGTCTAATCTTTCTTCCCGTTGTGATCCGCCAACAATTTCACCGATTCCGGGAGCAAGAATATCCATGGCGGCAACTGTTTTCCCATCATCATTCTGCCGCATATAAAATGCTTTGATCTCTTTGGGATAGTTGGAAAGAATAACCGGTTTTTTGAAATGCTTTTCCACCAGGTAACGTTCATGTTCGCTTTGCAGGTCCATTCCCCAGCCGGTTATTTCATATTGGAATTTCTTTTTCTTGTTGTGGTTACTCTCCCTTAATATGTCAATCGCTTCCGTATAGGTAATGCGTTCAAAGTTATTGTTCAGAACAAATTCCAGTTTTTCGATCAGCCCCATTTCGCTTCGCTTGTCCTGCGGCAATTGCTTTTCTTCTTCCGCCAGCCTTTGTGCAAGGAATTCCAGGTCCTCCCGGTTATGATCCATCGCATGTTTGATAATGTATTTGATGAACTCTTCAGCAAGATTCATATTATCTTCCAGATCATAGAAAGCCATTTCAGGTTCTATCATCCAGAACTC
>CAZQGZ010000028.1:0-25809 GCA_964592935.1 uncultured Chitinophaga sp.
ATTTTTCCATGACCATAAACTGGAAATCACCCACGGTATTACTGCTGGCCAGGCTTTCATACCGGCTGATAATATTCACTTCTTTGTTGGCCACCAGGTCTTCCACCACTTTGCGGAACATCAGGTTGATCCTCGGTTCCATCCGGAAACCGAGACGAAAATCAACCCGGATGATATCGTTGGGAATGATGTGATCAACTTTATATTCACAGGTATAAGGATCATCCAGGGTTTCAATATGTACAAACCAGTATATATCGGCCCGTTTCGGTTTTTTGTTCAGGATAGAATAAATGATCTTGTGCTCAATTTCTTTCGGGTTATTGGCGCTGGTCAGGTACACGAGATGTGTGGCATACTTGGGAACTGATTTATCATTACTCAGTTCCTGGATCTTGGGAATATAATGTTCCATCCTTACAAATTCCACGTACCTGTTCTTGATCTTGCGGGCCCGGTACCAGATATACATGACCAGGAACATCAGGATGCCGATGATCATGGTAATATATCCCCCGTGGGTGAATTTTTGAAGGAGGGCCGATAAAAAAGAAACTTCAACCACGGCATAAAAAACAAGAAAAATATATATCCAGACCGATTTGACCCGTTGTTGTACCAGGTAGTTTGAAAATAAAATAGTTGTCATCAGCATGGTTACAATAATGGCAAGCCCGTAAGCGGCTTCCATGTTGGATGATTTTTTAAAATAAAGGACTACACCGGCACAACCTATAAACATTAATGCGCTGATGGCCGGGATAAATAATTGTCCTTTCTCTTCGGATGGATAACGAATTTTTACTTTAGGCCACAGGTTCAGCCGCATGGCTTCACTGATCAGTGTAAAGGCACCGGAAACCATGGCCTGGCTTGCAATAATAGCTGCCGAAGTGGCAATGATAACACCGGCAATGATAAACCATTGAGGCATGAGGTCATAAAACGCATTTATTCCGATTGATGTTTTTACTTCCTCTGTAATCTGCAGACCTCTGTGATTTGCCAGGAGAGAAGCCCCCTGCCCAAAATAATTTATAAGCAGGCAAATTTTTACATATACCCACGACGAACGGATATTTCCCCTTCCGCAATGACCCAGGTCGCTGTATAATGCTTCCACACCGGTCGTACACAGAAATACAGCACCTAACAACCAAAACCCACCGGGATATGTCCGGAGGAATTCGATAGCATAATGCGGGCTCAACGCTTTAAATATGGACAGGTCATCCATTAAATGGGTGGCGCCCATAATGGCGAGCATGGTGAACCAGATGAACATGATCGGGCCGAACATTTTACCAATCGAGGCCGTTCCAAATTGTTGTAAAAAGAAAAAAAGTGTGAGAATAACCAATACAATGATAACAACCGTATTGCTGCCGTCCTCAATACCTAGTGAGGGTATCTTTTTAAGACCTTCAATGGCCGAAGTGATTGAAATGGGAGGAGTGATCATTCCATCAGCCAGCAGGGAAGCACCTCCAATCATGGCCGGGATCACCAGCCATTTTTTTCTGCGACGTACCAAGGCATACAATGCAAATGTGCCGCCTTCCCCGCGGTTGTCTGCCCGTAACACAAGTGATACATATTTAATGGTCGTCTGGAGGGTCAGTGTCCAGATGATACAGGAAAGGCTTCCCAGGATAAGTTCTTCGCTGATGACCCGGCCGCCAATAATCGCATTGAATACATACAAAGGCGAAGTGCCAATATCCCCGTAAATAATTCCTAAGGCAATGATTAACCCGGCGGCGGTGACTCTGTTGGTCGGTATTTTCACTATCTGGGAAGTTGTGTTTTTATTTCATGGCCTCCCGGCCGGTTGCCGCCGGGAAGCGTGTACAGATCATTCACTTCTTCATGAGGCGCCTGCAAAGGTATATGCAAATTTCAATTACAAAGAACAAACCGGGAAATCTTTGCCATTCATCCTTTTTTTTCTGGGGATAATCTGTGTATGTATGCAGCCTGTACCACTTTTTATCAGTCGTTCATGTAATACCTTTTACCGGCGCATCTTGGATAAAATAAATTAGAGGTTTTTGACCTACAATCGGTAATTTTAAAAAGCAAAAAAATCATGATTATGTTTGGCAGAATCCGGCTGTTGGCCTTGTTGATTTGCAGTGCTGCAGGTCCGGCCGCGGCTCAGAAAATAGTGTATTCTGAATATGACAAGGACGATTCTCGCAACATGTCCTTTGAAATTGTCGGCAAGATCAGCGGCAACTTCCTGGTGTATAAAAACAACCGCAGTAACCGGCATGTTATTGCCGTCCTGAATAACGACATGCAGGAAACAGCCCTGGTTGAACAGGATTTTGTACCCCCCAATGACAAGATAATCAACGTGGATTTTTTTCCCTACAATGATTTTTGCTACATGATCTATCAATACCAGAAAAAAAATGTGATCTACTGCATGGCTGCCAGGATCGACGGCAACGGGAATAAAGTGGGAGATCTCAGGGAACTGGACACAACCCATATCGGTTTTGCAGCCAATAATAAAATTTATAATGTATTAACCAGCGAAGACAAGTCCAGGATACTTGTTTTCAAGATCAATACCCGGAACAAGAAATTGTTCCTGCTGACCACCAGCCTGCTGGATGATAAACTGGACTTACTCAAAAGGAGCCGCCTGGAAATACCCATGGAGGAGCGAAATGAATACCTCAGCGATTTTCAACTCGATAATGACGGCGACCTGGTGTTCAGCAAATTTTACCGGAACAGCAATGATAATATCAGCAGCGCGGAAATGATCGTAAAATATGCCGGGGAGGATACCCTGATGAAACAAGCGCTGAACATCGATAAAACCATGCTCGATGAGATCCATGTCAAGATTGATAATCCCAATAAAAGATACCTGCTGGTGTCTTACTATTTTTTGGAAAGAAGGGGTAATATTGATGGTTTATACTTTTATATATGGGATAAAACAGCACACCGGGTTGCGTTGGAAACAACCAGCCCTTTCGCCGAGGATCTGCGAAGAGAAGCAAGAGGAGAAGCGAGTGTGAAGACGGCCTTTAATGATTTTTTTATCCGGAATATCATTACCCGCAGAGACGGGGGGATCATTATCGGTAGTGAGTCGTATTATACGACTTCCCGGTTCAATAACTGGAACCGCTGGGATTACCTTTATGGTTCACCGTATATGAATTCCTATAACAATAATTATTACTCGCCGTATTATAATAATTTCTGGTGGGGTTCCCGGCTGAACAGCAACCAGGCCGTGCGTTATCATGCAGATAATATCGCCGTACTTTCATTTAACGGTAAGGCAGAACAGGAATGGACCAACGTGATGGGTAAAAGCCAGTATGATGATGAGTCGGACGACATGATCTCCTATCATATGATGAATACCGGCGGGCAACTTCATTTCCTGTTCAACCTGCAGGAAAGAAGGAATAACCTGCTGACTGATTTCAGTATTGCGCCGGACGGGCAGTTATCACGGAATCCTACCCTGAAGAACCTGGACAAAGGATATGAATTCATGCCCAAGTACGGAAAGCAGGTAAGTGCCCGGCAAGCGATCATTCCCTGTCTTTATCGTAATTATATCTGCTTTGCCAAAATTGATTATAATTAAAACTCTATTAAAGTCCATTATCCGTGATTGGCATTTTTAAACAAAAAAACCCGGCTACTTTTTTTGTATTGCTGGTTTTCGGTGTGTTGATCAAACTTCCGGTATTCCTTCATCCCGGCCTGGTTGTGAACAGGGAAGGTGATGGAAAATTATATAAAGCCATTCTCACATTCCTGGAGCCCACCGGGAGATCTTTCCCGGCTCTATATGCCTGTCTTGCATTTGGCCTCATATTTTTACAGGCCCTTGTACTTACCCGTTTTATGAATTCGCAAAAGATGCTGGCCCGGGCAACTTATTTCCCGGGAATGGCTTACCTGCTTGTTACCTCGCTGATCCCGGAATGGAATTTCTTTTCAGCCCCGCTGGTCGTCAATACGATCTTTGTTTTTATTCTTGCGGGCTTGTTTAAAATTTATAACCAGCCGAATGCAAAAGGAGCCATCTTCAATATCGGCCTGTCCCTGGGAATTTCATCCTTTATATTCTTCCCGTCCATCACTTTTATTGCCTGGATCTTTTTTGCGCTGATGGTCATGCGTCCATTCCGGTTGAATGAATGGGTGCTTTGCGTGCTGGGATCTGCCACACCTTTTTATTTTTATGCAGTTTACCTTTTTATCAGCGGTCCATGGAGCTGGGAAAATTTCTGGCCCGATTTTACGATCGGGCTCCCGGCTATAAGGCAATCGGCCTGGCTGGCAGGAAGCAGTTTCTTACTCGCTTTGCCCTTTCTTTACGGCGCCTATTTTATTCAAAACAGCCTCCGGCGCATGCTGATACATGTCAGGAAAGGATGGAGTCTTTTATTGCTGTACGTGCTGGGCGCTGTTTTTGTTCCGTTTGTCAACAGTACAGATACATTTGAAAACTGGGTCCTGGCCGCGATCCCTTTCGCCGCCTTTCATGCCGCCGCTTACCTGTATTCTTCATTTAAAATTTTTCCAATCATACTTTTCCTCCTGACAGTTGGATATATCCTGGCTTACCAGTATGCGGGGCCGGGGTGGTGAGAGAAGCTATTAGCTGTTAGCCATTAGCTTTAGCTTTTCGCAACTAACTATCATTTATTAAATGACATTAGTATAATGCGCAGAGCTAATAGCTAAAGGCTAAAGGCCAAATACATCAGGGGTACTATAGAATAACACGGAGGGCTAACAGCTAACGGCTAATAGCTATAGGCTCCTTACCTTTGCTTTTTCAACCTCAAATTGTTAACATGAAGTTCGGAATAGTCGTTTTCCCCGGTTCCAATTGCGACAGGGATATGTATGATGCGTTGAAGACAGAATTGAACCAGGAGGTGACCATGCTCTGGCATAAAGATAAAGACCTGGGCATGTTCGGTATGGAAGACTGTATCATTTTGCCGGGGGGATTTTCCTATGGAGATTACCTGCGTTGCGGCGCCATTGCCCGTTTTAGTCCCATGATGCAGAGCGTGATTGAATTTGCCAATGCCGGGGGAAAAGTATTTGGAGTTTGTAACGGATTCCAGATACTCTGCGAATCGCACCTGCTTCCGGGAGCCCTGCTTCGAAACAGTAACCAGCAGTTTGTCTGTAAAAATGTTTTTATAACCAATGATTCAGGCCATGTTTACAAAATACCGGTGGCGCACGGTGAGGGAAGATATTATGCCGATGAACAAACATTGGATGAGTTGCAGGCAAACGGCCAGGTGATCTTTTATTACTGCGACGGGAACGGGCATATTACAGAAGAAGCAAATCCCAATGGCGCAACCCGTAACATTGCGGGCATTTGCAACGCCACCCGCAATGTGTTTGGCATGATGCCTCATCCGGAAAGAGCCTGTTCGGACATATTGGGTAATACGGATGGCCGGGAAATTATCAGGACATTGCTGATGGCGGAACAATTGGTTTATTGAAACGGCCAATCTATCTCTGATTTTCCCGTATTTGTCATTTTCCTTACAAAAAACAGGTCAATCCCGTTTAATTTTGCAGAACGTATATTTTAACAGAATAATTAAAGATATAAGCAGGATTTTTGCAACGGAACAATAAAACAAACATGAAAATTTTTTCCATATTTGGTTTGGCATTTTTAACAGCCATCGGAAGCCGGGCCCAGCTCAACCCGGTAACCTGGAGTTTCAGCGCCACCAAAGTGGCTGATAAAACATACGAGGTGCACATGAAAGCAACCATCCAGAACGGCTGGCACCTTTATTCCCAGCAACAACCGGATGATGCGATCGCTATTCCGACGGCTTTCACCATCCGAACGAATCCCTTATTCAAACCCGATGGAAAAATAAAGGAAGTGGGCAAACTGGAGGTCATGAAAGATGCTGCGTTAGGAGTTTCTGCCAATCAATATTCCAATTCGGTTGACTTCGTACAAAAAATAAAACTGAAAGCCAGCGCCAAAACAAGTTTCAGCGGCAGCGTGGAATACCAGACCTGCGATGACAAAAAATGTTTGCCGCCGAAAACAGTTAATTTTAGCGTAGCAATAAAATAACTATTCACATCAATCATTTATACATATAACGGGTTCTTACAGGACTCGTTTTTTTTGATAATATGCCACTACAAAAAAAACTGACGGTTGTATTCTTCCTTCTTGTCTTCAGTTCAATTTCTGTATTCGGCCAGGATAGCACGGGAGCCATACCGGACTGGAAGGTGAGCAGTAAAAAGATCGCGGAGAATAAATACGAACTGGAATTTAACGGAACGATCTCCGGTAACTGGCAGGTCTATGCGCCCAACCAGGTCCTGCTTGATGTAAAAACGACGGAACTCCTGTTTGCCGATTCCGCTCTGGTTCAGGATGGTGAATTTATATTGGAAACTCCCCCGAAAGAAATAACCAACGTTTTATTTGAAAATATAAAAGTGGGCATTTATGAAAAACTTGTTCACTGGAAAGCCATCATTACTATTACCGGGACCGTTCCTGCCGTTTTGCGGGGAACCTTAAATTATTATTATGGTAAGGATGATGAATTTTATCCGGCTAAAAATCTGTTTGAAGTAAAACTGGAAGGAGGCGTTGAATCCACCACAAGGATAATCGTACCTTCCATTGACATCAATAACCCGGTGAGCCCCTGCGGGGATGAAGGCACCAGGAACAAAAGTATCCTGGCTATTTTCCTGCTGGGATTTCTCGGGGGACTGATCGCACTGCTGACTCCCTGCGTTTTCCCGATGATACCCGTCACCGTCACATTCTTTACAAAAAAATCACAGAGCCGGAAAAAAGCGGTAACCAACGGGATATTCTATGGCCTTTTTATTTTCCTGATCTATGTTTTAATCACTGTTCCTTTTCATGTTGCCAGTAAAACCATCAGCCCGGAAATATTCAACAACATTTCTACCAACGTAGTTCTGAACATTATTTTCTTCGCCATTTTTGTTGCTTTTGCATTATCGTTTTTTGGTTTATACGAGATCGGTCTTCCTTCCGGTCTGGCCAATAAAGCGGATTCAAGATCAGGTATCGGCAACCTGGCAGGCATATTCTTTATGGCCGGCACGCTGGCTATAGTCTCTTTCTCCTGCACCGGGCCGATATTGGGTACCCTGCTGACAAATGTTGCGGTGGGAGGAGCCTGGCCTTTGACAGCAGGCGCTGCCGGTTTTGGTATTGCATTGGGCCTGCCCTTTGCCTTGTTTGCCATGTTTCCCAACTGGCTGCATTCATTGCCCAAATCCGGGGGTTGGATGACCGATCTGAAAGTGGTACTTGGATTTATTGAACTCGCATTGGCCGTTAAATTTTTATCCAATGCAGACCTGGTAAAACAATGGGGCCTTTTGAAAAGAGAAGTATTTATCGCTTTATGGATAATTATCGGGTTATGTATTGTTCTTTATTTGGCCGGCTTACTCAGAATCGGGCATTCGTCCCCGGTCCGGAAATTCTCCAAAATAAGAATTGGATTTATTGCCCTGTTCTCGGTATTTACTTTGTACCTGGTCCCCGGAATAACCAATACAAAATGGGCGAAGCTTGCTTTGATCAGCGGGTTCCCGCCGCCACATTGCTACAGTATTTTTTCAAATCCCGTAAACTGCGACAAACCCTTGTTTGATTATGACCAGGCGATTCAACTGGCCCGGGAGAAAAACAAACCGGTCTTAATTGACTTTACCGGGTGGGCCTGTGTGAACTGCAGGAGAATGGAAGAAAAAGTATGGACGAACAGTAAAGTGGAAAAACTGATGAAGAATGATTTCATACTGGTTTCTTTATATGTTGATGAAAGAAGAAAATTGCCGGTTAACCAGCAAATCAGTTACAGGACAAAAGCGGGAAATGAAAAATCCATTGTCACTGTCGGTGATAAGTGGGCAACATTCCAGACCGAGAACTTCGGTGCGACATCCCAGCCGCAATATGCCATGATCAGCCCCGATGAAGTGCTGCTTGCCAAAACAAAATTTTATACACCCGATGCAAAAGAATTTGCAAACTGGCTGCAATGCGGGCTTGAGGCTTTTAAGAAAACAAAAAAATAGGACAGGGAGTATTATGGGGCTAAGGTTCACTTGAGACTTGTTTCCTGAGTCTTGATTCATGAATCTTTTTTTCACAGCAAAGACTCAAGACCTGCCCGTCCGGCAGGCGGGTTCAAGAATCAAGGTTCAATATTCAAGTTTTGGCAACCGTGTACAAAACACAGAGTCACAAAAAAAGTCCCCCAACTTGGTTGGGGGGACTTTATCAATTAGGTGTCATTCTGTACCAACCTTCCGATGGCAAGCAAAAGAGAGATTCCTTTTCATCAGAATTCTATTTTCTCCGGTTGGAGATACAGAATGACAAGAACTTCTCCCTCTCAAATTATAGTGAGGGTCTGGTCCCCCTTCTCCACTTGTGGAGAAGGGTTGGGGATGAGGTCAAAGTGCAATTTGTTTCTGCGTCATCAGCTTCCTCAAATTAATCAGCCCATACCGCATGCGGCCCAGTGCCGTGTTAATACTGCAATTGGTTGCCGCCGCGATTTCCTTAAAACTCATATCTGCATAATGACGTAAAATGATCACTTCCCGCTGGTCTTCCGGCAAACTCTGCAACATGTTGCGAACACGGTCATGACTTTGCCTTCTGATCATCACGGTTTCAGCGCTGTCCTCCGAAAAATTCAATACTTCAAAAATATCTTTATCCTCCCCGGTGCGGATGGTGGGGGTGCGTTTTACTTTGCGGAAATGATCGACACATAAATTATGGGCGATCCGCATGGCCCAGGGAAGAAATTTCCCTTCTTCGGTATACCGGCCGCTTCGCATGGTATCAATGATTCGGATAAAAACATCCTGGAAAATATCTTCCGCGAGGTACTTGTCTTTTACCAGGAACAGGATAGAGGTATAGAGTTTATCTTTATGCCGGAGGACCAGGGTTTCGAGGGCATCGAGATTTCCGTCTGTAAATAGACGGATCAGGTCATGGTCAGTTTTTTTCATTAAAGCTTTCATATACTTCTACAGTTTGGATTCGTCTGCTATAACCAAATGGCCAGGCAGTTTCAAATGGATATTGGTTGCGAAATTTTCGGATAATTCAACAAGTAGATGTATATGCAATAGGCAGGATGTGTTTAGGGTTTTTCATTTTTTGGATATTGAACTCTAAAAATAGGGCATTTCGGGAAATTGCCAAACAATTGTGAAAGTAAAATTTAATATTGTGTCCTAACGAAATGTTAAGAATCCTGTTCCAAAATTAAGACCTTTAAGGCTTTACATTTGCATTTATTGTAATGGGCAAAATAATAAAAGAGAAAATTTCCGCGAAAAAGTACACCGTAAATTCCGCAGAAAATATTCTTATCAAAGGGGCAAGGGTGCATAACCTGAAGAATGTAACGGTGGAGATTCCCCGGAACAAACTGGTTGTTGTCACGGGAGTGTCAGGATCAGGCAAATCTTCACTGACCATTGATACCTTATTTGCAGAAGGGCAACGCCGTTATGCAGAAAGCCTGAGCGCTTATGCCCGCCAGTTTCTCAACCGCATGGATAAACCCGATGTGGATTATATCAAAGGCCTTTGCCCGGCTATCGCCATTGAACAGAAAGTAATAACAAGAACTCCCCGCAGTACCGTGGGAAGTATGACAGAGATCTACGATTACCTGCGTTTGCTCTTTGCCCGGATCGGGAAAACGATCTCTCCCGTTTCCGGTAAAGAAGTAAAAAAAGATGATGTGACGGATGTACTGGAGGCTATTACGCGTTTAAAAGAAGGCGATAAGGTTTTTATACTGGCCACATTTAAGCAACATAAGAACAGGGATGTCAGGGAGGAGTTGAATATACTGGTGCAGAAGGGATTTTCGAGAGTCGTTAGCCGGGAGTCTTTAGTCGTTAGTCAGGAAACTGGAATTGTCCACAGGATTGAAGAGTTACTTGAATTGTGTGATAAAGAGCTGAAGTCAAAAAAAATTACACATATACTTGTTGATAGAATTGTAGTAAAACAATTCGATGATGATGACAAGCACCGGTTAGCTGATTCCATCGGAACTGCTTTCTATGAAGGTGAAGGTGATGTATATCTGGAGGTACAGTCCACTGACCCCACTCGCCACTCACCACTCACCACTCACCATTTCAACAACCGCTTCGAACTGGATGGCATGCAGTTTGAAGAACCATCGCCCAATCTTTTTTCATTCAACAATCCCTTCGGCGCCTGCCCCACCTGTGAAGGATTTTCCCAGGTGCTGGGGATCGATCCTGACCTAGTGATCCCCGACAGGAGATTGAGTGTGTATGAAGGCGCAGTGGCTCCGTGGAAAGGAGAGAAACTGGACTGGTGGAGGCAGAACTTTATTAAAGGAGCAAAGAAATTCAATTTCCCCGTACATAAACCCGTTGCGGATCTTTCCGAAAAACAATACAAACAATTATGGGATGGTTGTGATGGAGTGTATGGTATCAGTGATTTTTTCAGGGATGTGGAATCGCAATTGTATAAAGTGCAGTACCGAGTTTTATTAAGCCGCTACCGGGGCCGGACAGAATGCCCCGATTGCAATGGTTATCGTTTGCGGAAAGAAGCATTATATGTAAAAGTGAATGACAGGCATATCGGTGAATTGGGTTGTATGCCGGTGAAAGACCTGAAAACCTGGTTTGATGAGGGTGAAATCAAATTAAGCGACCACGACAAACAGGTGGCTAAGAGAATACTCATCGAATTGCAAAGCCGGCTCGATACATTGATCAAGGTCGGGCTGGGTTATCTCACCCTGAGCCGTTTGGCCAATTCGTTGAGTGGTGGCGAAAGCCAGCGGATACAATTGACAAGAAGCCTGGGAAGCAATCTCACCAATTCACTCTATATCCTGGATGAACCATCCATCGGGCTTCATTCAAGGGATACAACAAACCTGATCAGGGTATTAAAAGAGTTAAGGGACCTGGGAAATACCGTGGTGGTTGTTGAACATGATGAAATGATGATGCGGGAAGCAGACCATATCATTGATATGGGTCCAATGGCCTCGCACCTCGGTGGTGAAGTGGTGGCCGAAGGTGATTATGATGATATCATCTCCAACCCTGCAAGCCTGACCGGAAAATACCTGGATGGTACATTGAAAATTGAACCGCCAAAAACCAAACGCAAATGGAACCGATCCATTATGGTGGAAGGAGCCAGGCATCATAATCTTAAAAACATTACCGTTGAATTCCCCATGAATGTACTATGCGTGGTATGTGGTGTAAGCGGCAGCGGGAAAACAACCCTGGTCAGGCAGATTCTTTATCCCGCATTAAGGAAATTGAAAGGAGAAACAGGGGATAAGATCGGGTTTCACAAACAGGTCACCGGCGATGTGGATGGTATTGCACAAATTGAAATGGTGGACCAGAACCCCATCGGTAAATCATCCCGGAGCAACCCGGTAACATATATCAAGGCCTATGATGAGATCAGGGACCTGTTTGCGAAACAACCGCTCAGTAAAATGCGCGGGTTTCTTCCCAAACATTTTTCTTTTAATGTGGACGGCGGAAGATGTGATACCTGTAAGGGTGAAGGCGAACAGGTAGTGGAAATGCAGTTCCTCGCCGATGTGCATCTTACCTGTGAGAGTTGCGGCGGAAAAAGATTTAAGGAAGAAGTTTTGGAAGTAAAAGTGAACGATAAGAATATTTATGATGTACTTGAAATGAGTGTTGATGAAGCCATTGATTTTTTTTACAGTGAGAAAAATATCCCGGATGCAATCCGGCCACTGAGTGATGTGGGATTGGGATATATCAAACTGGGTCAGTCATCCGGTACTTTATCCGGGGGAGAGGCCCAACGGGTAAAACTGGCATCCTTTCTCGGGAAGAACAGGGTTAACGGTAAGATCCTTTTCATTTTTGATGAACCCACCACCGGTTTACATTTCCATGATATCAAAAAATTACTGGCTTCTTTTAATGCATTGATAGAACAGGGACATTCCATCATCGTGATCGAACATAATATGGATGTGATCCGCAGCGCCGACTGGGTGATCGAGCTGGGCCCGGATGCCGGGGATAAAGGAGGGCAATTGGTATTTGCCGGTACACCGGCCGGTCTTGCCAGGGAAAAGAAAAGTTATACCGGGAAATATTTCTGAAACAACAGGAAGATCACCTGAGTTTATCCAGTGTCTTGATCAGTTTTTCATCTTTCCGGATATCCCGGAATGCCATGACATAACCAACTGCGATGGCAAAAGGAAAAATACAGGAAAGCGCCAGCACCGGTTTGATCAGTTTATTCATCTGCATGACATAAAGAACAATGAGTAACACGGACAGCAACATGCCCGCCAGGCAAAGCTGCATCTGCTGCTTCCTGTTCTTAAAAAGGAAAATGATCACCGTGGAAAGTATTAAAGTAGCCCCGGTTAAAATCAATAATAAAAAACGGCTGCCGGAATCCAGCCTCAGTGTTACCGGTACGGTGGATTTTCCCACTATCTCTCCGCCAACAGCGAAGGGAAATAAAAAACAAAGAATAGCTGCGATAGTTGAAAGTAATAACCAAAGGGATTGCCTGCGCTGGATCATAACTTACTATTTTAATAACTAAATATCGGAAATTTATTTTCTTCCGGGTTGACAGGTAAAAAAAACCGGTGAAGTTTATTATCCCAGTTCAGGGTAAAGAGGAAATTTTTTCATAAATGTCTTCACTTCTTCTTTAACCCCGTTAATCATTTTTTCATCATCCGCATTCATCAGCACCTTATCGATCATGCTGACAACGGTTTCCATATCTTCTTCTTTCATTCCTCTTGTTGTCACTGCCGGCACACCGATACGGATACCGGATGTGACAAAAGGTGATTTATCATCAAAGGGAACCGCATTCCTGTTTAAAGTAATATGGGCTTTATCCAGTGTTTCCTGTGCTTTTTTACCGGTCAGGTTCTTATTTCGCAGGTCGACCAGCATCAGGTGATTGTCTGTGCCGTTGCTGATCAGTTTATATTCACGTTTTACCAACGCTGCAGCCAGGGCCTGTGCATTCCGGATCACCTGTTTGCCATATGCTTTGAAATCTTCAGAGAGTATTTCACCAAATGCAATGGCTTTGGCGGCAATAACATGTTCCAGCGGTCCGCCCTGTGAACCGGGAAATACCGCAAGATCGAGTAATGAACTCATCTTTCTCAGGTTACCCTTCGGGTCTTTGATACCCCATGGGTTATCAAAATCATGACGCAGCATGATGATGCCGCCCCTGGGTCCCCTTAATGTTTTATGCGTGGTGGAACTAACAATATGACAATGATCAAACGGGTCATTTAATAAACCCGATGCAATCAAACCTGCAGGATGTGCGATATCTGCAAAAACAACGGCACCTACTTCGTCAGCAACAGCCCGGATGCGACGGTAGTCCCAGTCGCGGCTGTAGGCAGACGCGCCGCAAATGATCATCTTTGGTTTTTCCTTCCGGGCTTTTGCTTCCAGTTGTTCGTAATCCACAATACCATCTTTGGTTACACCATAATGGATGGCCTGGTATGTTTTGCCGCTGAAATTTGCCGGGCTCCCATGGGTAAGATGGCCGCCCATGCTCAGGTCAAGACCCATGAATTTTTCCCCGGGCTTCATCACGGCGAGAAAAACGGCGGCATTGGCCTGTGCCCCGCTATGGGGTTGCACATTGGCCCAGGAAGCATTGAAAATTTTTTTTAGCCGTTCAATGGCGAGGTTTTCTAATTCATCCACGACT
Source organism: uncultured Chitinophaga sp. (assembly GCA_964592935.1). Classification (GTDB taxonomy): domain Bacteria; phylum Bacteroidota; class Bacteroidia; order Chitinophagales; family Chitinophagaceae; genus JJ008. The sequence goes on from CAZQGZ010000028.1 coordinate 13,850, forward strand.
TCGCAGCCACCGTAATAACGTCTGCCGGGATAACCTTCTGCATATTTATTGGTAGGTACGGTTCCCATGGCCTGCATCACCTGCAGGGAAGTAAAATTTTCCGAAGCGATCAGTTCAATGCCTGTGCGCTGGCGTTCCAGTTCTTTTTTAATGAGATCGAAAACAACAGAGTCTTTTTGCATATAAAAAAGTTTCAAAAGTTTACTAAGTTTAATAATTTCCAGGGGTTTTGTTCAAAGGAATGGTCACTCCGGCATGATAAGATTTTTTTTAACCTCTTAAACCTTCTGAACTTTTTAAACCTTTTAAACCGGGCTGCTGCAAATGTAAGTGTGCCACCCATGCAACAGCAACCGGGCAGAAAGTTTTTGTTTATTTCAAATGTCTTACTTTCGTTACCCTTTGATTAGTTTTAAAGCCATGTTGGTCTATTCATGAAAGCGATCATACCCGTAGCAGGCGCCGGTACCAAGTTGCGCCCGCAAAGTTACACGCAGCCAAAGGCGCTTATTCCGCTGGCCGGAAAGACCGTAATAAGTATCATTATTGACCAGTTGCGTCAGGCTGGTATTAACGAGATCATTTTTATTGTAGGTTACCTGGGTGAAAAGATCCAGGATTATGTAAAAAGCAAATACCCCGACCTGAAGGCACACTATGTGCACCAGGTCGACAGGCAGGGGGTGGGTCATGCGATCCGTCTTACAAAGAATATCGTGAACCAGGATGAGGTATTCGTTGTACTGGGTGATACCATTTGCGAATATAATGTGGAGGAAGTGGTGAACAGCCCCTGGTCCATGATCGGGGTAAGAAAAGTAGATGACCCCAGGGAATTTGGAGTGGCTGAAATAGGGGAAGACGGGTTTATCGGTCATGTAGTGGAGAAACCCCAGATACCCAAATCAAATATGGCGCTGGTGGGTTTATATAAGATTAAAGAAACTGACCAGATGTTTCAATGCCTGGAAACAAATATCCGACAGGGACTGCGCAGTCATGGTGAATACAGTCTTACCGATGCGCTGGATTGCATGATCAAACTGGGCGCAAGGTTCAAAGCATTTAAAGTGGAGAACTGGTTCGATTGCGGTAAAAAAGAAACCATGCTCGAATCCAATGCCACCCTGCTGAAGAAATTTGCTACCGATATAAATCCAAACCAGTTTGAAAAAACCGTGATCATTCCCCCCGTCAGCATCGGCACCGGATGCCGTATCAAAAATTCCATAATCGGTCCCGATGTCGCGATCGGTGAAAATACCAGCATTGAATCTTCCATTGTAAAAAATTCCATCGTCGGGTCTTTTTCCAATCTTTTTGATATCGTACTAAGCGATTCTGTCATCGGCAGCGATACCAATCTCCGGGGAGAATCCCGTTCGCTGAATATCGGGGATAATACCAGTATTGATTTGGGATGATTGTACAGCCGATAGTCGTTAATCATTAGTCGTTAGCCAGGCAAGCCTTCCAATGCAAAAGCAATGGAGGGAATGTTGAGTCTTTAGTTATCTTTACTAACGACTAACGACTAATGACTCCTTTCAAAAATCGTATAACCAAACTTTTCAACATCGACTATCCCATCATCCAGGCCGGCATGATCTGGACAAGCGGCTGGAAGCTGGCCAGCGCTGTCAGCAATGCCGGTGCATTGGGACTGATAGGCAGCGGATCCATGTATCCTGATGTATTAAGAGAGCATATCCGGAAATGTAAATCAGCGACATCAAAACCGTTTGGAGTTAATTTACCTCTTCTTTATCCTGATATTGATAAACATATTCAGCTTATCATCGAAGAAGGGGTGAAGATTGTTTTTACATCGGCCGGCAATCCCAAAACATGGACAGGGATCCTGAAAGAAAATGGGATCACGGTGGTTCATGTTGTAAGCTCTTCAAAATTTGCAAAAAAATCTGAAGAAGCCGGCTGTGATGCGGTCGTAGCGGAAGGCTTTGAAGCAGGTGGTCATAATGGACGAGAGGAAACCACCACGATAGTATTGATTCCTTCTGTTGTGAATACTGTTAAGATCCCTGTTATCGCAGCGGGTGGTATTGCCAATGGCAGGCAAATGCTGGCAGCCATGGTGCTTGGCGCAGAAGCTGTGCAAATGGGCAGCCGCTTCGTGGCCAGTGAAGAAGCTTCATCGCATACAAATTTTAAAGACAAGGTCATTCATCTGGAGGAAGGGGATACCAAACTGATGCTGAAACAACTGACCCCGGTGCGCATGATTAAAAATAAATTTTTTGATGAGGTGCAGGAAGCCGAATTGCGGGGGGCAACGAAAGAGGAACTGGCTGCGATATTAGGAAAGGCAAGGGCTAAAAAAGGAATGTTTGAGGGTGATCTCGAACAGGGTGAACTGGAAATAGGGCAGGTCAGCGCTTTGCTCGATTCTATTTTACCGGCAAAAGAGATAGTCATGAATGTGTGGAATGAATTTATGAACGGTTTGGCCAATCCGGTGAAAAAGCTTTAATTTTAAGCCGGAAGTGACGGTGAATATTGTGCAAACAATTCAATAACCAACAAACCGGGTCATATGAAACTCAAATTATCTTTAATGGCCATCTCGCTGCTGGGTTTTGCTGCTGCTAAAGCCAATGGAGGCGGGCCGGGTGAAGGTAAAAAGGATGAACTGAATGGCGTGGTCATTCATTCCGAGAGTAAAAAGCCATTGAAGGATGTCAGCGTAACAGCGATCCTGGTTTCCAAAAAAGAAAAAGTGGTTATGACAGATGATGAAGGAAGTTTTGCATTTGATGAACTGAAACCCGGGACCTATAAATTTGTTTTTGAAAAAGCAGGATTCAGGAAGATCACCCGGGAAAAGATCGTGATCAGAACAGATGAGTCTTTCCAGTTGAATATTGAGATGATCGAAAGCAACGATTTTGAAATAATGCCATCCCCTTTTTCATTTGCCGGGATAAAATAATTTACAATTTACTGAAGTTCATAAAATGACAGCCCCGACACGTCGGGGCTGTTTGTTTTTCACGGCTGGTTTGGGCATGGGGGAATTTCCCCCGGTTCCTTTTTGCAGTAAACATATTTTAATCCGTATCCATATCAAAATCGTCATCGTCTTTCCGGATGCTGAATTTCCTGTGATTCTCCAGGAAATGCTTGTATTTGTTGTAGGTCTCTGCCGACGCTTTCTTTCCGTTGATGAACAGTTCCCCGTCTTTATGTTTTAAGCTATAACCTTCTTTCTTGTTAATGAGCCCGTCATTTTCCAGGCCGTTCACGAATTCTTTATACTCTTTTAATTCCTCTTTTGCTTTTTCGATCTCTGCTTTGGCCTTTCCCAATTCCTTTTCGAGTGTAGGTTTCAGGTTATTCATTTCTTCTTTTACTTTTTCCAGTTCCTTTTCAACCTGCTTCATATCAATCTCTTTCACTTTTTCGATCTCTGCTTTCATCTTATCCCAGTCAACTTTGGCCAGTGATTCTTTTACTTCCTGCTGGATGCTGGCCATATCCAATTCCTTCATTGCCCGGGATATCTCCGTTTTTATTTTGTCAAAATCAATTTTTGCAACGGAAGCTTCCACTTCTTCCCGGATCTTATCCAGGTCCGCTTCTTTCAGGGCTTTTTCCACTTGGAGCCGGATCTTATCGCCATCGATCTTCTTCATCGCTTCCTCCATTTCACGTTGCATCTTTTCCATATTCACTTTCATATCCGCATCATTCAGTTCATCCAGTACATCATCGAGGTCGCGGATCTTCTTCTCGCGGTCAGCCGGTTTTGTTTTGGGGACCGTATCATTCTGGGATTGGTCAAAACGACCCGGCGTTTGCTGATGCCCCCAGGAAACAAGACCGATGGTAAGTCCCGCTATCAGCAAGGCAAGAAGCGTTTGTTTTGTTCTCAGATTTGTTGGTTTCATACATCAGTTTTTAGAATAATAAAAAATGGTTACACGAATTCTTTCGTACAAATATACGATCAAATTCGTATTCGGCTGATATTTTGTATGGATAAAGAAAATTTTAACAATTGGCCTGGAAGGTGGCCATGAACCTGCCTGCAGGCCGGCAGGTTACACGAATAACACAGATAAGTATAATTAAATAAAATTTGTACCCTAAAACTTGAGTCTTGAATCTTGTGTCTTGAATCTTGAATCTTATTTTAATGAAATAAAAGACTCAAGATTCAATATTCAATGTACAAGTTTTTGCGGCCCCGGATAGATGAGTCTTGTTTCAGTTTTTCCGAAAAGCCCATTTGATCATTTCCTTCCAGCTTGGTTTTTTACCATACATCAGGATCCCGGTGCGGTAAATTTTCCCGGCAAACCAAACCGTAAACATGAACCCAAGGATCAGCATGAGCATGGATAAACCCAGTTGCCACCACGGTACCGTATTCGGTACACCGAATGGTATGCGTGACATCATCACGATCGGGGAACTGAAAGGAATGATGCTGGCCCATACCGCAACCGGGCCCGTGGGATTGGCGATGGAAGAGCTCATCAGGGCAATGGAAAGTATCACCAGCATGGTGATCGGGAAACTCAGCGATTGGGCTTCCCGCATGTCTTCATTCACGGCGCTTCCTATTGCACCATATAATGAGGAATAAAAAAAGAAACCTGCCAGGAAATAAAAACCAAAACAAAACAGGATCAGCGGCACATTCACACTGGCAAACATATTCTGCATATTGCCCACCATGGCATTGGCCGCGCCGCTACCGCTGCCGGTAATACGGCCGATATTATAAACAATTAATACAAAAGCGATCCATATCAGGAATTGTGTTAATGCCACCAGCCCGATGCCGAGGATCTTTCCCAGCATCATCTGGAATGGTTTTACGGATGAAACAATGACTTCAGCAATCCGGTTGGTTTTTTCTTCCATCACGCCCATCATCACCTGTGAACCATAGATCAATAATATTAAATAGATCAGCAAGCCGGCAGCATAACCAATACCTTCAGCGGTCTTTGCATCTGCTTTCTGATCATTAATATTACTTGATTTGAGGCCGATCTGGCTATAGGTCAAAATCTGCCTTTTTGAAGAGTCAATGCCCAGGTTTTCATTTTTTACTTCATCCCAGATCCGGTTGAGCTTGTCTTTGATCGGAGCTATGGATGCGGTGCCAAAGGATTTTGTTGATTGTAATAACAGCGTGTCTGTCCTGGCCTCGTCCCATCGTATGGCAGGGATTGTGATATAGCCGTCATACCCGAATTTTTTGTAGTTGATTTTTACCGAATCGGTATTTTCCTTTACCAGCGTAAGGTTTGAACTCCTGTCTATACCATTTTGTTTCGCCAGCAAAGACTCCGTAAAAAACCCTGAGGAATCGATCACCGCCACATGCAGGTTCTGTTTGCTTTTTTCGGCAATATACCCCATGCCGAAAATTAATAACAGGTAAAGCAGGGGAAATAAAAGGGTGGAAATGATAAAGGTTTTTTTCCGGACCCTGGTCAGGTATTCCCTTTTTATGATAAGCCAGATCTTTTGCATGAGTAAGGAGTTATCGTTAACGAATTATGCTTTTACTTTCTGGAACTGCCGGGATGTGGGCGTTCCTTCCACCAGTTTGATAAAAATATCATTCAGCGATGGCAATATTTCATGGAATGAATGTATGGAGCTTCCTTGTTGCAACAGGTATTGCAGCACATCATTGGGGTTATGTCCCTCGCGGATCCGCACAACAAACGAATGATCCTTTGATCCCAATATATCAAACGGTGAATTCCCGTTCATCGGTGGCATCTGTTCCGTTCCGATACTGAAGAGGTTTTCCTTGAATTCCTGTTTGACCTGTTTGACCGATCCATCCAGTATTTTTTTCCCTTTATTCACCAGCACAATATGATCACAGATCTCTTCCACCTGTTCCATCCTGTGTGTACTGAAAATAATAGTGGAGCCGGCCTGTGCCAGTTTGAAGATCTCGTCTTTGATAAGATTGGTGTTGACAGGGTCAAGCCCGCTGAAAGGTTCGTCGAGGATGATCAGTTTGGGTTCATGCAATACAGTTGTAACAAATTGCAGCTTCTGGCTCATACCTTTTGAAAGGTCCTCCACTTTTTTATTCCACCAGGTTTCCATTTCAAACCGGATGAACCATTGTTTGATCTTTTTCAATGCATCCTGCCGGCTAAGGCCTTTCAACCGGGCAAGGTACATGGTCTGCTCACCGATCTTCATTTTCTTGTACAATCCTCTTTCCTCCGGCATGTAGCCGATATAACCGGTATCATTTACGGGATCAAATTTTTTACCGTCAAAAATGATCCTTCCTTCATCGGGATAAAAAATCCCCGTGATCATGCGGATCAGGGTTGTTTTACCGGCCCCGTTCGGACCCAGTAATCCGAAAATACTTCCCTTTTCAACAGAGAAGCTGATATCATCAACCGCTTTCTGGGATGAAAAATATTTTTTCAGGTTATGCAGTTCAAGGATGGCCATAATCATTGGTTTGGAATGTAAAAATAATCACCCTGTTTCTAATTAAGCCCGCTAATAATGAAATGCTTCCCGGACGGGACGAACTGCAAATGGCGGGAGTAAATTGCCCGGGAAAGTAGCGGTTACCATTGAATCAGCATTTTTTTTGTTTGTTTCTCCGACCTGTTGAAGGACTTGGGTAATTTGGCAATTACATACAATTTACGGGAACCGGCAAAACATAATCCGCTAACCATCATTTGCCGGCCATATTCTGAATTTGCATTTCGGTTCAGGAGCTCGAATCCTCCCATCCCGTTATTCCCGATCTTAAGAAGGTAAATTTTTTCTGTTACGGGATTGGTAAAGGCGATATGGATGCTTTGGCCCATCGTATCAATAAAGACATTCGGGGCATACATATTAAAGAAGTTCTTATTTTCTGATAAACTGTTCCAAATCTGAACCCCCAGCGAATTTTCCACCGAATCGATCATATAAAAAGAGATTTCCTGGTGATGATCACGGCGGAGACGGTTATGAATAAGAAGGGGGAAATTCATATTGGTTCCCGCCAGCAGGAACTCCTGGTATATGGCATCATTCCTAGTTAATGAATCAGGGAGGATGAACCTCCGGCTATATCGCTTTTCATTCCCGCCAAATAACGTGTAATATTCATACTGAATGGTAAAACTGCTGTCCGACCGGAGTTTTCGTTTTAACAGGTAATGAAACGACCCGTTGTTTTCCCAGGCGGAAACTATTTCAGGCCTTGCTTCATCCGTGGAATCTTCAAAAACCCATCCTTCCATCCACGACAAGGAATCCGCTTGGCTTTTATAATTATAGATATACAGGTTATTCAGGTTATAAACGGACTCATTGTTAACGGGATTCATCGGAACAATTTCTTCTTTCGTGGTAAAACATTTGTACAATTCACCGTTCCGGTTAACAACCGGTATAAAATTGTCCCGGTTACTGTAATAAAAATAACTGTTGCTGTCGGCCCCGGAACTGCTGATGTTGATCCAGGGAGAAGAGATCCCCTTTTCAGGTTGTCTTACTGAGTTTATTATGGAGTACGATAAAGGTTTGAAAAGATCTTTACCGGTAAACCGGCTGAAATGCCGGTAGAACTTCCTGTCTAAGAATGCAGAAAATTTTTCCCCGGAATAATGAGTAATTGCGTATTCCATCATGCGGAATTGGGTATAGCCGTAAAAACGCAGAAACTCTTTATCATCCGATCCGTACAGGTGCATATAAGCATTCATCGGGTCAGCATCGCACCAGCTTTTTACAGGAGTTTCAAAAGCTGTTTTATTGGAATCCGGGACACTTTCCGCCGTTTGTTTTGCCAGTTCAAGGAAAAGCTTTTTATAGGTATCCGTTTTTTTATTTCCGTTAAAATGGTTGGCAAAAGCAGCCAGGCATTCATTGGCCAGGAATTCTTCACAGGTGTACGTATCAGTGGTGTTTTGTGTATAACGCAAACTCATATAATGCCCGATCTCATGCGCATAGATCAGGGTGATGGAATAGTTGGCTGCCAGCCAGGCCAGGGTATCTGTTGAAAAAATACTCCTGTAATTCCATTTACCTCCTGTAAACTGTTCCGAATAATTCTTCCAGAATTCTTTTACGCGGGAAAATGGTATCAATGAGGTTGCTTCCACGCGTCGCAGGCGGTAATCGCAGAAACTGATCAGTTGCCGGATCCCCCTTTCTCTGAAATGAAGAAAAGGGTCTTCTTTTACCGGAAGGCCGAAATAATTCCGGACGAATTCAAATGCCTTCGCACTATTGCCGGACCTGAGTATTGCTTCAAATTCATTCGCCTTATTTTGCCCCTTACACACAGCGGCAAAAAACAGGAAGGTCAGAATGAGGGAATTTTTTTTCATATAAAAAGATAAAACAATAACTATTTCCCGGTTAACAGGTTTGCTATTTGCTTTGCCACTTTTTCTCCATCCATGGCAGCGCTGACTATTCCTCCGGCATATCCGGCACCTTCACCGCAGGGATAGAGATTTTTGATATGTGGATGTTGCATACTTTCGGCATCCCTTGGAATACGGACAGGAGAAGACGTTCTCGATTCCGTGGCAACAACTACCGCTTCGTTTGTCAGGTATCCTTTCATCTTTTTCCCTGTCTCTTTGAATGCCTGCTGAAGACTCTTATGAATAAAACCGGGTAAAACCTCTTTTAAGGATACCGCGTGAATACCCGGCGGATAAGAACAGCCGGGAAGAGAAGCAGATAATTTATTATTTGTAAAATCAACCAGCCGTTGCGCCGGGGCCCTGAATCTTCCGCCACCGGATTCAAAGGCTTTTTGTTCTACGGTTTGCTGGAAATACATGCCTGCCAATGGACCGTATTTTTGTAAAGACGCAATATGTTGCGACTCTACGGAAACAACAATACCGCTGTTGGCAAAAGGATTATTTCTTTTGGAAGGACTCCAGCCATTTACCACCAATTCGCCGGGCGAAGTAGCGGCCGGGGCAATAATACCACCGGGACACATGCAGAAAGAAAAGACACCTTTCCCGTTTATTTGTTCCACCCAGTTGTATGATGCGGGCGGCAGGAATTGATCTCTCACGGTGCAACGATATTGGGTTCTGTCAATGATTGCCTGGGGATGTTCCACCCGTACGCCTAATGCAAAGTCCTTGGCTTCTATCCATATTTTTTTGGCATGAAGTAATTCAAAGATATCCCGGGCCGAATGACCGGTAGCCAGGATAACTGCATTTCCTTCAAACGTATTTCCGTCGGCAGTCCGGACACCTTTAATAATTTTATCTTTAATAATGAAGTCATTTACTTTTTTTTCAAACAGGATTTCACCGCCGCATTCTTTTATCTTTTTCCGTATGGAAATGATGATCGATGGCAGCTTATTGGTGCCGATATGAGGATGTGATTCATATAATATCTTTTCATCGGCGCCGAAATGAACAAAGAGATTCAGGATACGGTTGATATCACCCCGTTTACTGCTGCGGGTGTATAATTTCCCATCGCTGTACGTACCGGCCCCGCCTTCCCCGAAGCAATAATTGCTTTCCGGGTTCACCAATCCTTCCTTGTTAAGGATGGCAAGGTCCCTTCTCCTGGCCTGTACATCTTTGCCTCTTTCAAGAAGGATGGGTTTGATCCCCCTTTCAATGAATTGAAGGGCCGCAAACAACCCGGCCGGCCCCGTACCGATTATGATGACCCGTTTGTCAGATTTATTTACATCTTTAAAATAAAAGGGTTGTAGTTCCCGGGGTTGATAGGGTTCATTGATAAAAACCTTCAGTGATAAATGGATCCGGGGTTGACGCCCCCTGGCATCAATGGAATGTTTTAAGAGGGTATATCCGGTAACAGATGAAACATTCGAATGTGTTGCCTCTGAAATATATTTTCTCAATAACTCCTGGTTTGCCGCTTCTGAGGGAAGGAGCCTGAGGGATATGTTCGTTTGCATGCTGTCAGGTTTTTATCCTGAAATATGACATAAATTACCAGCCACCTCCAGGCGAACAACAGGTTCCGGAAAAAGAACCCGGTAAGCCTGAACCGAAACCTTCCTGAGGGGCAAATGGCATGTCGGGGCAAAGTTGCAGAAAAAAAACCGGGAATTATTTTATAAATCCTTGTTATGGATATAAAATATTTATACCTTCAAACAAGCCGCCGGTTATGAAAAAAAATCTTCCGTGTCATTTATTATTCTTTTATTATATACCGGTAAAATACCGGAATGTATACGAACATATAACCGGCACTTATATACATAGTTTTGATGAAATTTCCTTATCCTGTAATAAAAAAAATGTTTATGGTTCTGTGATAAACCAGGATGGGAGGGCCGGGTTATTTTCAGCAAGACCCGGTTTTGAATTTGCCTGTTTTCCCGGCAAAAAATCGGTAAATACTCAAACAATTTCTGTTTCACAAAAAACGGGCGGGTAAAAATTTTTTTTTAGAAAAGAATTGTTGATATTCGCCTTCCTGTCCAGCTTTTTATTGATATTGTGTAATGATAATCCGGACACCCTGTTTAACAGACTATAATTAACCCGACATAAATTACTAACTGACTGATGGAGAAAAATGCTGAAAAAGTCTGGACCAATTGTTTGAAGATCATCAATGACATTGTTGAAAGACAGCATTACAAAACATGGTTTGAGCCCATCAAACCCGTCTCCTTGAAAAATAATGTATTGGTTATCCAGGTTCCCAGCCAGTTTTTTTTCGAATATCTTGAAGAACATTACGTAAATTTATTAGCGAAGACGCTGAAAAGGGAATTGGGCAAAGATGCCCGTCTCGAATACCGGATCATGGTGGATAGCGGTAACAGCAAGAACAAACCGGTAACGATGGATGTCAGCGGACAGGGATTTAAAACGTATTCAAATAACGAAATGGATTTTCCTCTTGTCATAAATAACCCCGTAAAGAATCCGTTCGTCATTCCGGGTCTTAAGAAAATGCAGATCGACCCGCAGCTCAATCATATTTATACTTTTGAAACTTTCATCGAAGGGGATTGCAACCGCGTGGCGCGCCGCGCCGGTAAAACGGTAGCAGAAAAACCCGGGGCCAATTCCTTTAACCCGCTTGTCATTTATGGCGGGGTGGGATTGGGAAAAACCCACCTGGCCCAGGCCATCGGTAATGAGGTAAAAAGAACCAATCCCAATAAAGTGGTATTGTATGTAAGTTCGGAGAAGTTCATCAACCAGTTCATGGATCATAGCCGCAACAATGCGATCAATGATTTTATCCATTTTTACCAGTTGATCGATGTGCTGATCATTGATGATGTGCAGTTTTTTGCAAAAGCCGAAAAATCCCAGGATGCATTCTTTGCTATTTTTAACCACCTGCATCAATCGGGCAAACAACTCGTACTGACTTCTGATAAATCACCCAAGGACCTCGAAGGCGTGCAGGAAAGATTGTTAAGCCGTTTCCGCTGGGGACTGAGTGCCGACCTCCAGGTACCCGATTATGATACCCGGATCGATATACTGGAAAGAAAAATGAAGAATGACGGGTTGGAAATGCCCAAGGAAGTGGTGAAGTATATCGCTTACAATATCAGCAACAATGTAAGGGAACTCGAAGGAGCATTGATTTCGCTGCTGGCACAATCCTCGCTGAACAGGAGAGAGATCGATCTGGACCTTGCCAAGAAAGTCTTACGCAATTTTGTCAAATCATCCAGTAAAGAGATCACCATCGAGACCATTCAGAAAATGGTTTGCGAATATTTTGATGTGGCTTATGACAAGCTCCTCCAGAAGACCCGCAAAAGGGAGATCGTGCAGGCCCGGCAGATTACCATGTACCTCGCCAAAGCCTTTACCAAAAATTCATTGAAAACAATCGGCGAACATTTCGGGGGCCGCGATCATACCACCGTCATCCATTCATGCCAGACGGTAAAAGACCTGATGGACACCGATGGTGTATTCAGGGAAAATGTACTGGAG
>CAZQGZ010000029.1:0-25691 GCA_964592935.1 uncultured Chitinophaga sp.
CCAGCATGGAACTGGATAATGAAGCAAAACATGCCAATGTTTACCTGAAACCCGACCAGGTCTCTCTCGCCATCGGGCGCCGGGGCGTGAACATCAAACTGGCCTGCGAACTGACGGGCTACGAACTGGATGTGTACCGGGATGCCGAAGATGAAGTGGAAGAAGGATTCGATATTGACCTCGATGAATTCAGCGATGAGATAGAAACCTGGGTAATTGATGAATTAAAGAGGATCGGTTGCGATACCGGTCGCAGCGTGCTGAAACTTACGCCGGAAGAATTGGAAAGAAGAACGGACCTGGAAAAAGAAACGATTGAAGAAGTGAGAAAGATATTGAAAGATGAATTTGAAAAAGAATAGCAAAGTGAATGGTGAATAATGAATGGTCAATAAACAGCATTCACTATTCACAATTGACCATTCACCATTGATAAATTAAAATACCTGAATGCCTGAATTAAAACTTCCGAGATTATTAGCTGCGGCCAAAGAATTCAACATTGGCCAGGATACCCTTATTGACTTCCTGAGGGGAAAAGGTTTTTCCAAGGATGAACTGAAGCCCACGTCCAAACTCACCGAAGAAATGTACCGCTCTCTCCAACTGGAGTTTCAGACCGATAAGGCTGCCAAAATGAAAAGTGATCAGCTCGAATTACCCAAAGGAACGGTGATCGAAGCGAAAAAGAAGAAAGAAGAAGAAGAGATCATTTTCAAAAAAGAGGAGAAGCCGGCCGCGAAGATCATTAAGAAGGAACCGGAAGTAAAACCTGCAGAAGAAATAACACCGGCAAAGGAAAAAGCAAAAAAAGAAGAAGCGCCGGCAAAAGAAGAAGTTATAAAAACAGAGGCGCCGGAGCTTGAGGGCCCGAAAGTGGTGAAGAAAATTGATCTTTCAACGATCGATTCATCCACCCGGCCCAAGAAAGGTGCAAAGACCAAAAAAGAACTGGCTGCTGAAGAGAAGGAAGCAAAACTTGCCAAAGAAGAAAAACCGGCAAAAGGCAAAGCCAAAAAGGGAAAAAAAGAGGAGACGAAAACCGAAGAAGAAATTGTAGCCAAAACCGAACCCGTCATTGAAGAACAACAAACGATCATAGAGAATATTGAAGTAGAGAAACTCACGGGCCCCAAGATCCTCGGTAAAATAGAATTGCCGGTCGACAGTGATACAAGACCCGTCAAAGATGAGAAGCGAAAAAGAAAACGTATCCCGATCGAGAAGAAGGAAGTCAAGCGGGATCTTTTCATCAATAAAGAAGGAGATAAAAAACCCGGCACCGGCTTTAACAGGGATACCAGGAACCGCCCTTCGATCAGTCGCCGGGGTGACAACCGGGGAACCGGTGGACGCAGGGAAGATAAACTGATCGATGAAAAAGAGATCCAGGAAAAGATCAGGGAAACCCAGGCCAAACTGGCCGGGGCCGGCGGAAGAGGCAAGAGCCTGAAAGCAAAATTGCGCAGGGAAAAAAGACATGAAGCGGCCGATGCACAGGGGGAACATGCAGATGATAACAAACTGCAGGTAACGGAATTTATCAGTGTCAGTGAACTGGCCAACCTGATGGATGTAAGTTTTGCCGATGTGATCAGCAAGTGTATGAGCCTTGGCATAATGGTTTCGATCAACCAGCGTCTCGATGCGGAAGTGATCGAACTGGTGGCCGGGGAATTCGGTTATACGGTGGAGTTTATCGATATGGAAAAACAAATGGAAATGGAGGAAAGTGATGAGGAAGATAATGAAGAGGACCTGCAACCCCGTTCACCCATTGTTACCATCATGGGTCACGTTGACCATGGCAAAACATCTTTGCTGGATTATATCCGCAGCGCCAATGTGGTTGCCGGGGAAGCGGGAGGCATTACACAGCATATCGGGGCCTACCAGGTTGAATTACCCAATGGAAAAGAGATCACTTTTTTGGATACACCCGGTCATGAAGCCTTTACGGCTATGCGTGCACGTGGTGCCAAGGTCACCGATATTGCCGTGATCGTTATTGCTGCGGATGATGCCGTCATGCCGCAAACCCGGGAAGCCATCAGCCATGCGCAGGCTGCCGGTGTTCCCATGATCTTTGCCGTGAATAAAATTGATAAGGACGGGGCCAACCCGCAAAAAATATACGAACAGCTTTCGCAGATGAATTTACTGGTGGAAGAATGGGGAGGCAAATACCAGAACCAGGAGATCGCTGCCAAGAAAGGATTGAATGTTGATAAATTACTGGAGAAAATTCTGTTGGAAGCCGAATTACTCGAGTTGAAAGCAAATCCCAACCGGGAAGCCACGGGAACAATCATTGAAGCGTCATTGGATAAAGGCCGCGGTTATGTGGCAACGTTACTTGTCGAGAACGGGACATTGAAGCCTGGTGACCTCATCGTAAGTGGTCAGCATTTCGGCCGGGTAAAAGCCATGTTTAACGAGAGAAATAAAAAAGAAGATAAAGCCGGTCCTTCCGCACCGGCCGTGATACTGGGTTTGAATGGAGCGCCGCAGGCCGGTGAAAAATTCAAAGTGTATGAGGACGAAGCCGAAGCCAAGGAAATTGCTTATCGCCGTGCACAGATATTAAGAGAACAGGGTATCCGCACCAAGAAACATATTACACTGGATGAGATCGGTCGCCGTCTTGCATTGGGAAGTTTCAAAGAGCTGAAAGTGATCATCAAGGGAGATGTGGACGGATCGGTGGAAGCATTAAGCGACTCCTTGCAGAAATTATCAACCCCTGAAATATTGGTCAGCGTGATTCACAAAGGGGTCGGGCAGATCAATGAAAGCGATATCGTGCTGGCCGAAGCATCCGATGCCATCGTCATTGCATTCAATGTTCGTCCTTCATTGCAGGCATCCAGGCTGGCGGATAATGCAGGAATTGAAATTAAGATGTACTCCATTATTTATAACGCCATCGAAGAAGTGAAGAGCGCCATGGAAGGTATGCTGGAACCCAAAGTGCAGGAAAAGATCGTGGCCAATGTGGAAATAAGGGAAGTGTTCAAATTTGACAAAGCCACTGTTGCAGGTTGTTTTGTAATGGATGGCAAAATAAAAAGAGATTCCAAGATCCGCCTGATCCGCGATGGTATCGTTATCTATCCTACCGGCGAAGGCGCCAGCGCTGAACTGGCTTCATTGAAAAGATTTAAAGACGATGTGAAAGATGTGCAGTCGGGCATGGAATGCGGATTAACGATCAAAAATTACAGTGATATCAAAGTGGGAGATGTGGTGGAAGCGTATGAGACCGAGGAGGTGAAAAGAACGTTGTAGGCTAGTAGCCAGTGGGGAATGGCTAGTGGGGAAGGAAACCTGCAATATCACGATACCCTACTCGCCACTCGCCAAACCCTACTGGCCTGAACAAACTTTTGTTAAATACCCCCCAAATCCCTTTTAAGTTATCCCTGTCAAAGTACTTTTGAAGCTATGTCTTATACCAAAAAAATTCTGACGGCCTGCCTGTTGTTGATGTCAATTGCTGCTGTTGCTCAATCACAGTCTGCCAAGGTGGTGGCCGATAAAATTGCCGGCATTGTTGGCGACCGGATCATTCTTCAGTCGGATATAAAAAATTCCATTGCCGATATTCAGCGGCAGGGAGGAACTATTCCGGAAAATGCAGAATGCCTGATCATGGAACAGGCGCTTATTTCAAAAGTGCTGATGCTGCAGGCGGAAAAAGATTCATTACCGGTTACGGAAGAAGAAGTGGAAGCGGAACTGGATCAGAAGATAAGATACTATATTAACCAGTTGGGAAGCCAGGAAGCGCTGGAAGAAATAGCCGGTAAAACGATTTACCAGATTAAAGACGATGCAAAAGAATCGGTGCGGGAACAAAAACTGGCAGCGGCCATGCAGCGCAAGATCGTTGAGAATGTCCGGATCACACCCAATGAAGTAAAAGCGTATTTTGAAAAAATACCCAAAGACAGCCTCCCGTTTTATGAATCGGAACTGGAGATATGCCAGATCATTTCTTATCCCAAAGCGTCGAGGGACCTGGAACAATATATCGCCGGGGAAATGAACAATTATAAAAAGCAGGTCGAGTCCAAACTCACCACCTTTGAACTGCTGGCCAAAAAAGTTTCAGAAGATCCGGGTAGTAAAGATCGCGGCGGTCAATACCAGATCAACCGGAATGAAAAGACCTGGGATCCTGTTTTTCTTTCCACGGCATTCCGTTTGAAAGAAGGAGAGATCTCATCGCCGGTAAAATCAAAATTCGGATATCATATCATACAGATGGTACAGCGTAATGGGGACGATGCCATTGTCCGTCATATTCTCCGGATACCACCGGTTACTGAAACGGAAATCAACCAGGCTGTCAGCAAACTGGATACGGTCAGATCAAAGATCATTGCCGGCACCATGAGCTTTAATGCGGCCGCATCCAAATACAGTGATGATGAATCCGCAAAATTTGCCGGGCCCTGTATCACCAACCGGGATGGTTCAACCTATGTGACCATTGATGCATTGGATAAAGACATGGTGGTCATGCTGAGTAAAATGAAAGTGGGGGATTTTTCCCAGCCCACCCCGTTTACGGAAGAGCAGGGAAAACAGGGAGTAAGAATTGTATACCTGAAATCCCGTTCCGAGCCGCACCGCATGAACCTGCATGATGATTACAGCAAAATTTCGCAGTTTGCTTTGGAAGAAAAAAAGAACAAAACAATTGACAGCTGGCTGAAAGCAAAAATTCCCACCTATTATATAATGGTTGACCCGGTTACACAGGAAGAATGTCCCCAGTTGCAGAAATATGTGACGGATAAAAAAAGCTTTTGATGGTCAATAGTGAATGGTGAATAGTGAATAAGAAGCCCTGATAATTCAGAGTTTCATTCACCATTGACAAATGCCCATTGCCTATTGCCCATTCTCTATTCACCATTGACAATTCACAATTGCCCATTCACCATTCACCCTTTCTCTCTACCTTTGCCCTTCGCCTGCCGTAACCCTGATTCAACGGGACAAAGGCAGGGCCTCTTCCAATCATGAGCGACCCGATCAAACACGAATGCGGACTGGCATTCATCAGGCTAAGAAAAACTTTTTCATATTACCATCAAAAATATGGCACGGTGCTGTGGGGGCTTAACAAGCTGTACCTGCTGATGGAAAAACAGCACAACCGGGGACAGGATGGAGCAGGCGTTGCAACAGTCAAATTGAATGTGGAGCCGGGTTATCCTTTTTTGAACCGTATCCGCAGCAATGCGCCGCTGGCTATCGCAGATGTTTTTCAAAAGATCAAGGCTGAAATTGATGAACTGGAAAAATATGATCCCGACATAAAAAATCACCCGGGACTGATGAAAGGTCATGTAAATTTTTTAGGGGAATTGCTGCTCGGTCATCTCCGCTATGGCACACAGGGGAAAAACAAAGTGGAATACTGCCATCCCTTTATTAACCGCCACACCATTCCCTCCCGCAACCTGGCCATGGCCGGGAATTTCAATATTGTGAACTCGGAAGAATTATATGCATTAATAGGGAAAGAACCGAATGAACATGTCCGTTTCAGCGATCTCGCTGCCATGATCGAAATGATGCATACGTTTCTTTGCAAAGAAGATGAAGCATCTCCCGGTCATATGGATATTAAAAAAGTGCTGAAGAAAACATTGCCATTACTTGACGGTGGTTTTCATGTGGGCGGTCTTACCGGGAACGGGATCGGGTTTGTTTTCCGGGATGCGCATGGTATCCGGCCATCATACTATTATATTAATGATGAAGTGGTGGTAGCGGCATCGGAAAGAGCCGCCATACGAACGACATTTAATGTAGGTGAAAATGAAGTGCAGGAACTGATGCCCGGCCAGGCTTTGATCGTAAATGAACAGGGTGAGATCGAGATCACGCAAATCATGGAGCCGAAGGAAAGAAAGGCCTGCAGTTTTGAACGGATCTATTTTTCAAGAGGAAGCGATGAAAAAATTTACCGGGAAAGAAAAGCCCTTGGCTACAACCTGAGTGAACAGGTTTTGCATGCGATCGACCATGACCTGAAGAATACTATTTTCTCTTTTATTCCCAATACAGCAGAAACCGCGTTTTATGGTATGCTGAAGGGTATGGAAGACTACCTGAATAATATTAAAATTGAAAGAATAAAAAGCTGGGGCAAAGAATATGATGAAGAGAAGCTTCATGAAATGATCACCCGCCGCATACGTGTTGAAAAAATAGCCATCAAGGATGTGAAGATGCGGACATTCATTACGGAAGACAGCGGCAGGAACGAGATGGTGCAGCACGTATACGATATTACGTATGGAACGGTTCGGCCCGGGCAGGACACCCTGGTGGTGATCGACGATTCTATTGTGAGGGGCACGACACTCCGGGAAAGCATCATCCGCATGTTATCCAGGTTAAAACCCAAACGCATCGTTGTGGTTTCATCATCTCCCCAGATCCGGTATCCTGATTGTTATGGTATTGATATGAGCAAGATGGGAGATTTCATTGCCTTTAATGCAGCGGTGGAACTGATGAAAGAAAGAAATAAAGCAGAATGCCTGAAAGAGATGCTGGAAAAATGCAAAGACCTGCAACGTAATCACCTGCTTCATACAGAAAATGTGGTGAAGCAATTATATAAACAGTTTACGGCCGAAGAGATCTCGGCTAAAGTTGCGCAACTGATAACGCCGGCAGGCATTGACATACCCGTTGATGTGATCTTCCAGAGTATTGAAGACCTGCATAAATCCTGTCCGAATAATTTAGGTGACTGGTATTTTACCGGCAATTACCCCACACCCGGGGGCAACAAAGTGGTCAATAAGGCATTTATGAATTATATGGAGGGGAAAAATGTCAGGGGGTACTAAATCCCAAAATACAAATCCCAAATTCCAAAGCGTTTCATAATTATCATTAAGTTTATTTGTGATTTGGAATTTGTTATTTGGGATTTCGACTATGTTATTTGTAATTTTAGAATATGAAGACAGTCCTCTTAGTTCGTCATGCAAAAAGCGACTGGGGTGATCCCTCGCTCAGTGATATTGACCGTCCGCTGAACGGAAGGGGTAAAACGGATGCGCCGGTGATGGCCCGGCGTTTACTGGATAAAAATATTTTTATCGATGCATTTATTACCAGCCCCGCCACAAGGGCCCGTAAAACCGCCCGGATATTTGCCAAAGCTTATAAGAAAGACAAGGATGATCTTATCATCCGGGATGAATTGTATGCGGCGCCTGAAAATGTGTTTTATGATGTGATAGAGAATGCCGGGGATAAATTTAAAAGCATTGCCATCTTCGCCCATAACCCGGGGCTGACAGATTTCGCCAACCTGCTAACGGATACCCGTATTGATAATATTCCCACCTGTGGCATTTTTGCCATTCATGCCGATTGCAGCAAATGGAAAGATTTCAAAGAAGCGAAAAAGGAATTCTGGTTTTTTGATTATCCCAAAAACAGTTAATTGAGTTATTGGTTAATACGTTTATTGTATATTTTAAATAAAGAAGCTTTTCGGTCATAATTTTTTTACTAAGAGATTAAAGGAGAAAAAGAGGAAAAGAGAAATACAATTGTACCTGAAGGATAATAACTAAACTCTTTTACCTCCTTTTCTCTGTTTACTCTTCGCTTTTTGTATTTAATTCTTCCGTTTTGAGACAGGATTTTATTAAACCATTGATCTATTCCATAACAACCGGCGTTCCCTTCCGGCTTACTAGAAAAACCCCGGCGAATATCATCAGGCCGGCCAGCCCTTTTTCAAGGGTAAACCTTTCATTTAAGAAGATAACGGCAATAACAGACGTAAATACCGGTTGGGTATAAATATAGGAACCGGTCACACCAGCGCCCAGTTGCCGTAGTCCGTACGCGTTGAATAAATAAGCAAGAAAGGTTCCGAAAAAAACAATGGAAAAAAGCGATGCAAATTGAGGCCATTCAAAATCCGGCCATTGAATAGCTCCGAACTGTATCCACCCGAAAGGAAGGATCATGACAAAACCAAAAGTGAAAACCCACCTGATCACATGCAACGGCGGGTATTCATTCATTAAAGGTTTTACGAGGATAAAAAATAATGTATAGGCGATGGCATTCAGGATGATGAATGTATCGCCCTCAATGGATGACGTGCCTGCTTTTTCTTTCGACAGGATCAAAAGCAGGGCTCCTCCGATTCCCAGCGCCAGCCCGGCCGCTTTGGTCCAGGTAATTTTTTCTTTCAGGATCCAGAAAGCAAGAATGGTGATCAGTAAAGGGGTGCTGAGCATCAGCAGGGAAGCATGGATGGTGGAAGTCATGGTGAGTCCCTTGATGAACAGGGTCTGGTTAACGGCCACACCGGTGAGCCCGCAGAGGAAAAAACGGAGAACATGTTCTTTTTTGATGCCGGCTTTTGTTTTACCCAATACCCAAACCAGCCAGAACAATAATAAACTGATGCCGACCCGCAGGATATTCAGCCCATAAGGACCGACCCGGGAGGGAGAGATAAATTTGACCAGGCTGTAATTGGCGGTAAAAAAAATATTTGTAAAAAGAACAGCGATATGTGCTTTGGTATGGCTTTGCAGAAAAATAATTTGTCCGGTAAAGATAAATAAGTAGCAGCTACTCGCTGGCCGGTAAAGAAAAAAATTATGTAATAAGTTAATAAGGTTTAGAACCCGGCAACCTTATAACTTTAGCAAAAATCTATATGTGATCTTTTATGAACCTTATTGCCTTGGTAAAAATCATAAGCGATCTGATTTTAAACTTATTGCCTTATTAAATCTTTTGGGATAGCCCTTCATGCTCCCCCTGTGGCTGTGATTACCGATTTTTCAGGGCTATACAATGCGGGCAATGAAATCTGCAAGAACCTGTTTCAAGATGCCTCCGGAATTGATGCGGGGAAAATGATAAGAAAATTGATTTGCTTTTGCTAACGCATCATCCAGGGAAAATTCTTTTTGCGAAACACAAAAAGCGATTTGTTTTTTACCAAGGTGCCCTGATAAATATTCCTGTTCGGTCTGGCCGGGTGTGGGTATGAGAATGCTTTTCTTTTGCAACGCTGCAAGATCCATCACCGTGCTGTAACCGCACCGGCCGATCACATATTCTGCCTGCATTATTTCTTTGAACAGTTCATCAGCCGGCAGGTGATTGTAAAAGCGCAGCATATTGGTGGATGGTATCAGCGATGGCGATCCCGGCAATCCTCTTACGATGGTGGCGGTGCCATTGTACTGACCGATCTCTTTCACGATCTTATCTTCGAGGATGCTGCGTTGCGGTTCGGGGCCGGAGAGCATGATCAACAGGTGGCCTTTCCTGCTCAGATCTCTGGCCGAAGCAGGAGAGAGAGAATCAAACCTTGATAATGGACCAATGTATCGCACAGTTACGTTTGGTTTTTTTGCAGGATGAGATAATTCGCCGGCCAGGTTATTTTCTCCTTTCATACCTGCCTGTCCGGCAGGCAGGTCCGGTACCCAGCATGCTGTAAACCGGTTGATATACCTGTAATTTCTTTTTTGTAAAAATTTTTCACTCCATTTCCCCAGCGGACTTTTTATGGCCAACTGGTGCGTCATAAAAACACAGGGAACCGAAGCATGATATAATCCAAAGCGGTTATCGCTGATGACAGCATCAAAATGATATTCAGCAATCATTTTTTTCAACCAGTCATTTTCTTTTTTGATGGCTGAAAGAATTTTATGAGTTTGCCTGAATATACTTAACGACAAACCAATGGCTGACCGGGAATACCTGACCCGGTATCCCTCCAATGGTAAAAAAGAAAGTAGTGGAAATTCTTCTTTCAATAATTTTTCCTGGGCTCCTTCACCCGCGAGCCAGACTTCGCAATCCTGTGCCAATAATTCCCGGATGATGGGAATGCAGCGGGTAGCATGGCCCAACCCCCAGTCCAGCGGAGCCACCAGGATCCGTTTTTTCCCGTAATCCTGCGCTCCGGAAAGGTGGTTTTTCCCTTTTAAAGGATGATCCGTGTTAATTTTTTCTGTTTTGTCCACCCGGGATACTAATTTGTTTGTAAAATAGTTTTAATTTAGAACTTCCTCCGCAAGGAGTCCAACGGACAATTATGAAGACGATCCACAAGATAGCAATGTTATTGTTGGCAGCAGGCATGCTGATCATGGCTTCCTGCAACAGGAATTATTACTCGGGCACCGGTAAGGGCGGAAAGAACTGCGGATGTCCCAGTCATAAAGGAATGAGCGGATACTAAATCTTCTGCCGATGCAAAACAAGGGCCGCAACCTGTTGGTTCTATTCCATAAAAAGATTATCAGCAAACAGGAGGCGGATTGTTTGCAGGCGATCCTTTTTTTCACCGAATCACCCGAACAATTTTGCAGGGCATTTGAACTGGTTGACCGCAACCGGATCACTTTCAGCAAGAGAAAAATCCTGAAAGAATCCCGTCGAATGCAGCTAAGAAGATTCCGTTTTTTGATCAATAAGAATTGAATTACGATAATTTCCTCAATGCCTCACCCAGTTTCCCGGTCATTTCATGGATCTCTTCTTTTTTACAGGTACCCACGCTGAGCCGGTACCAGGGAGAATTACGGCTGGCGCCGAAAGCATAGAAAGGAACCACCGCTAGTTTGGCCTCATTGAGAATATAAGCAGTCACATCACTTTGCTCGGATAATAATTTACCCTGCCTGTCCGGCAGGCAGGCATCTTCTGTTTTCATTCCAACCAGGTCAAATTTTATGGTAAGGTAGATAGCCGCTTCCGGTGCAATGGCATCCACGGGCAGGCCTTCTCTTTTCAATTGCATGAATCCTTCATAAATGCGTTCTAATCTTTCCTCGATCTCAGATCTGAAATGAGCAAGAAACTTATTTATTCCTTCGCGGTTGCCGAGAAAACCGGCCACGGCTTTTTGTTCCGCCATCGGCGCCCAGGCACCAACATGGGTGAGGATGGCTTTCATTTTATTGATCACCGTTGCCGGACCCGCACTCCATCCGACTCTTACACCGGTGGCGGCAAACACTTTGCTGATTGCATCGATATAAATGGTATAATTTCTCATGGCCGGCCGCAATGAAACCGGATTGTAATGCTTTATATTTCCATACGTGAGATGCCAGTACATCTGGTCATACATGACATAGAGTTTCTTTTCACCTTCCCCCCGTCTTGCATTCTCTCCGATCACCAGGTCGCAGATGGCTTCGAGTTCTTCTTTTTTAAACGTGGTACCGGTCGGGTTTTGAGGAGAGCATAAAGAAATCAACGATGCATCTTTTACAAAAGGCCGGATATCACCGGCTGTTGGCATAAAATTATTTTCCGCCTTTGCTTCTAAAACAATATGCTCCCCGCCGACAAAATGCGTGTAATGATTATTATTCCAACTGGGAACAGCGTAGATCACTTTATCTCCCTTGTCACAGATGGCGCGGAACGTAGCATAGATCAGGGGCCGGCCACCGGCAGCGACCAATATTTCGCCGGTTCCGTAATCCAGGCCTTCGGTGTCTTTCATGAAAGAATGGAGTGCCTCTCTTAAATCCAGATTGCCTTCTGCGGTGGGATAGTTGGTGAAATGTTTCCGGTAAGCATCCACAATTCCATCTTCCAGTTCTTTGGGAATGGGGAAAACAGAGGGATCAAAATCACCGACTGTAAAATTATAAATGCGGTTGCCCTGGCGGATCTTTTCTTTGATCTCGCTGCCGAGTTTTACGATTTCAGAACCGATCAGTGTTTCGGATAAATGCGAAAGTTTCATACATGAACCTTTTGCGGCAAATGTAGGGAAATAGGTTCTATCAAAACTATATCAGGAATGCTCCACCACCACCTTGCTGTTATCATACAGATCATACTTCACAAATATCTCTTCACCGGGCTGAAATTTACTGACGGCTGCTTCGCCGATCACTCCTTTTGCTTTGCCGCTGAATGATGGAGAATTCTCCGGCAACACTTCCAGTTCCAATTCGACGTAAGGATTGTTTCCGTTCACATAGGCGCCCAGCCAGGTATATTTTCTTACAATGGCTCTTGCAGACCGGCCGGATGCAAGAACTGCTTCATTATCTTTTTGCAGTTGTTCCAGTTCGGCCTGTAAAGCGGCAACATTAGGTTGGCCCATGGAAGCTGAGGATGATGTTTGTTTATTCCCGCTGAAATCAATCACCACATTCTGTTCGTTCTTCGGATCGATTTTCACCGGCACTTCCATCCCGGGCATGAACGCATTGGGATTGATGCGGGATACCAGCACCCGGCATTGAGCATTGTACTTTTGCCCGAAACTGTTTTTTACTTCGAGTATCAGTTTTACCTGCGGGTTGTTGTTAATGGTAACGCCGGTATCTTTTACTTCAACGATTCTTGCTGTTCCCGGCAAACCTGTTTTCTGCAACCGGTTGGCATTGATCATGGGTTTGAAGAAAAGGCGATAAAACAAATAAAACATACCGCCGAAAAAAGCCAGCATGGCCAGCCCGATATAAATCCCGGATTGGCCGCCGGTGGCAACCACGGCGCCAACACCTACCAATAAACCGACGATACCGCCGATAATGCCGATCCACATGCCGGCGTTCATTTTCATCATAGTAATAAATTTTACCGCAGAGGCGGGGAGGACGCAGAGTTTGTTTCATTATATTATTCTCTGCGTTCTGGCGTCTGTGCAGTTGTTTTTAATTTTAAAAATAAATTTTTACTGCAGGAACGATTATTGCGGAGTTTGTTTTGTTATTATTAAAAAATTTCTTTGCGCCTTTGCGTCTCTGCGGTAATATTTCTTTTTATTGTATCGGTTTATAATCTTTAAACAAATTCACTTTCGTTCCTTCTACCTGTTGGCGATATGCTGACCATTTATCACTAAAAAAAGTATTGATCTTCTGAAGGGTTTCGGCAATTGCTTTTTCCGCATTCGCTACCAGGGTTTCTTCCTGTACACCGGGCACCACCATTTTGCTTCCGATAGATTGCGTGGCAAATTGCAGTTGTGTCATGGGCGTTACTTCAAAAGGACTTCTCGATATTCCCTGCTTGTCAGAAGTCTTGCCGTTAATACTTTCCCGTATGGCTTTTATTTCATCCTGCATTTTCGAGGTGGATTTCCGGAGTGAATCGGTTTCCTTTCCTTCCAATCCTTTCAACTGCGATTGCATTTTGGTGCATACTTCGTCGGCTTCCGTTAAACGGTCCAAACCTTCGGTTAATTTATCAGCGCTTTTTCTTAAGCGATCGACCATTTTTCGTTGCGCCATTTTAATATCATTCCTGTTGCCTAACCTCGGATCATCTTTAACTGTTACATAGGTTGAATCGGATGCACGGGCATACGTGATCACTAATTTATAGGTGCCGGGCAGCACCTGGAATCCACCTGGCTCTGCTGCACCGGGCAATGGTTTGGGCGAGCCGGGTTGACGAAATCCTTTTTCTTCCATGCCCCAGTACTGGCGGTTGAACCCACTGTCAATATTCCACCGGGTTGTTCTTATCAGTTCATTGTTTGCATTATAAATTCTAACCATCACACTATCACCCCTGCTTCCGCCTCCGCCGCCAAATCCAAACCTGCCACCACCTCTTCCTCCACCTCCACCAAATCCTTGCGGCGGTGCGGTTGCCAAAGGCTGTTCGGTTGCTGCAGCAGGTTGGGTTTTATTTGCTGAATCAGCCGGTAATTTTGGTTTATTGATATAAAAAGAAATTTCCGCACCACGACGGCGATTTTCCGCATCATATATCCCCATCACGCTCCATTCATATCCGTCTGCTGCCCGGTATTGTGCCTGGTAACTTTCAGGTGCGGTAAAAACCGTTACTGTATTGGTAAGGAGCATTCCTTTATTGGCTGCGATCTTTCTTAATGGCCGTATATCATCCAGTATCCATAACGCTCTTCCAAAGGTTGCAATCGCAAGATCCGCCTCTCTTTCCTGGATGGCGAGGTCATAGGTGGAAACGGAAGGATAACCATTTTTCCATTGCTCATAAGAAATACCGTTATCAAAACTTACCCATAACCCGTTTTCCGTACCGACAAAAATCAAATTGGGCTCGGCGGGATCCTGTATCATGCACAATGCATAACCTTTCACTTTATTCTCATCCACCATCCTGGTCCATGTGGTGCCATAATCAGCGCTTCGGAATATGTAAGCTTTGAAATCACCGCGGCGATAATCATTCGCAACAACAAATACTTCGCCCGCATTATATTTTGATGCGGTGATCTGCGGGATCCAGCATCCGACCGGCATGCCCGGTATTTTACCCCGGAAATTGGTCCATGTTTTACCTCCGTCTCTTGTTAATTGCACATTGCCATCATCTGTTCCGACCCAGATGGTTCCTTGTTCTTTTGGTGAAGGAGCAATGGTCAGTATACTGCAATAAGTTTCTGCGCCGGTTATATCCATGGTTAACCCGCCGGTGTTTTGAAAAGCAGCGATCTTGACAGAATCATTTGTTGTCAGATCTGCTGAAATGGTTTCCCATGTTACGCCCTTGCCCGTGCTTTTATGTAAGAACTGGCTGCCGAAATAAATTGTTTTTTTATCAAATGGATCCTGTGCAATGGCGGAGTTCCAGTTGAACCGGAGTAGAAGTTTGGGATCAAGGGCCGGTGGCCTGATGAACCAGGTTTCTCCCGTTTCCAAGTTTTTTCTTGTTACAAAACCGCCCTGGCTCATGCTATACACCCAACCGGCATCTTCCGCATCCGGCAATACATCAAAACCATCACCGCTTCCCACATTATGCCAGTAATAATTCCGGATACCACCATTGATCCAGGTGTAAGCAGGGCCATGCCAGCTGCCGTTATCCTGCATTCCACCCATTACATGATAGGGCAATTCATTGTCAACATTCACATGATAAAACTGGCCGGCCGGAAGTTTTTCATCAAAGACCCAGTTCTTTCCCCGGTCCCTTGAAATACCGATGCCGCCATCATTTCCTTCCACAATAAAATTCGGATCCTCGGGATTGATCCACCAGGCATGATGATCCGGGTGAATGCCGGAGTAAGGAATTAAAGTGCTGAAAGATTTTCCGCCGTCCTCACTTAGCGTGATAGTGGAATGAACATCATAGATCCTGTTTTCATTTTTTGGATCCACATAAATTTCCTGGTAATAAAAAGGGCGGTCGGTTATTTGATCCGCTATGCTGTTCACGAGTGACCAGTTAAAACCACCATCCTCACTTTTATAAAAACCATTTTTGGTGGCTTCCACTTTTGCATATACCCTGGAAGGCATGCTGCGGGAAAAAGCAATACCGATCCTTCCAAGCTGCCCACCAGGAAGTCCATCGTCTTTTGAAAGTTTTTTCCAATTTTTACCTCCATCGATCGTAATATATAATCCGCTTCCGGTGCCGCCGCTTTTTAATTGCCAGGGCGTTCTCCTGAATTGCCACATGGCGGCGATCAGTTTATTGGGATTGGATGGATCCATCACCAGGTCGGCACAACCGGTGGTGTCATTGACAAATAAAATTTTGTTCCAGGTCTCTCCACCATCCGTGGTTTTAAAAACACCGCGTTCGGGATGTTCAGCATAAGGATTACCGATAGCAGCCACATAGACTGTATTGGGTTCGAAAGGATCAATGACCACCCGGTGAATACAGATCGTTTTTTCCAATCCCATTTTTTTCCAGGTCTTGCCGGCATCCAGGGATTTAAAAATACCTGCGCCGAGGTTAAGCGAGTTGCGCGGGTTGCCTTCGCCGGTGCCTACCCAAACGATATTGGGATTGCTTTGCTGGACAGCAATGGACCCGATATTCTGCAGGGGTTGTTCATCAAACAGGGGGGTCCAGGTCTGGCCGCTGTTCTCCGTTTTCCAGACACCACCGGAAGCGGCGCCCACATAAATAATATTGGGGTTTGCAACCACTGCATCAATAGCCGTGATACGCCCGCTCATACCGGCGGGACCGATATTGCGGGGTTTCCAGTTTTTAAATTTATCTAAGGATATTTTTTGTGCTGATGAAATGAAACAAATAATTAAAGCCAGGGCAAGCAAAAAGGATTTTCTCATCACGGTAAATTTTGGAGGCTAAACTTACTGATAAAGTAACGGGCAGCAAAAAAGATTATATAGAAGGGAAGTGGGGAGTGGCTAGTGGTAAGTGGGGAAAGATTACCAGTAAAGAAATGTATCAATAAGCATGATAC
Organism: uncultured Chitinophaga sp.; assembly: GCA_964592935.1. GTDB lineage: Bacteria > Bacteroidota > Bacteroidia > Chitinophagales > Chitinophagaceae > JJ008. The sequence goes on from CAZQGZ010000029.1 coordinate 16,223, forward strand.
AATATAGGCGGGTAAATTAATCTCTGAGCCATCTAAGAGATTCGAACTCTCGACCTGCTATTTACGAAACAGCTGCTCTGCCAACTGAGCTAAGATGGCTTAAGGCCTAAATTTCAAATTATAAGAAACAAGATCCAAATAAATTACATATTATTAGATCCAACAATTCCGGGTATTGCGAAACATATCCCCCTTTATTGAAGGTTCTTATTTGATTTTTCTTAATTTGGATTTTATTCGGATCTTTTTTCCTGGTTCCTGGAATTTTACTTTCATATTATTCCACCAAAAATACAATCTTCGTCATCCATTTGGAAGTATCTTTTTCATTGGCCGGGCCGGAAATATATTGTTCGATGGATGGTGTTTTCTCTTTCAGTTTATTGTCGGAAATATATTGCCGGATACTGTTATAGGCATCGGGTAATTTTTCATATGACCCGTAAAAATTTACAAACAGGGCTTTGGAAGCGGGGATATCGGTTGCCTGTACCAGGGGGCTTTCGATCTTTGTTCCCGCATCAACCGGAACCGCTGCCGCGATATCGGCCTGCTGATTTTTTTCATTCCATTCATAGATCAAACCTGTAGCCGTCCCGGGTCTTGCGTTGACATTTTGAGCTTCCTGGAAAACAAGGGGCAAATGTTCCGCAAAGAAAGAGGAAAGATCGGTCCATTTCACCTGCTGCCTGATCAAGGCAAACGTGGTGGCGGGAAAATTCATAGGCTGCACATCATATTTTTTTACTGGAGACGTACCGGCCATTTTTTCAATGGCCAATTTCAATGCGGCCAGGCTTTCTTCAAAATCCTTTCCCATTTTTTTATCAAAATTGAAAAAGAGATTGAAAATATTCCAGGGCCTGGGTGTGTCGAGATTAAAATTCCAGGTCACCGTGGTTATTCCGTTTGATTCTAACAGTGAAAAAACAGACCCGGCGGTTCCTTTTTTGGGTTGCGTAAAATGGAGCTTATGTCGGATCATCCTGTTTTCTTCCAGCGAAACAATTTCTATTTTCCCTTCTCCCGAGATCTCCGGGTCGCCCTTCCATGATGAAGAAGCGCCTGCCGTTCCATCTGTACCGGTTAGGGTATATTTTATAGATGTATCCTGCTGACTCCATACAGAATATTTGTTGAAATTCTCCAGCTTTACCAATTGCCGGTAAATAAAGGATGCCGGTGCATTGATCGTAACGGATCTTTCTATTTTTTGCTGAACAGGCATCAGCATGGACAAAACCAATGTAACAACAATGACTGAAAGAAGAAAAAGGAAAAAGGGTTTAAGAAATCTCATTAATGAATATTTAAATCTATAGGTAATTGACAATAAACAACAGGCAAAGTCTTTCCCTTTGTATATTGCCTATTGACCATTGCCAATTGACTAAAACGGTTTCAATGGCTTTTCATCCATCTTATCCGGTTTTAAAACCACCCGGATATAATTGTTGAGGTTGATATATTTTTTAGCCGCATCCTGCAGCATTTTCGAGGTCAGGCTTTCCGTTTGTTTTTGTTTATTTAAAATCTCAGCCGGGTTATTGCCCAGGTAATAAGCATCATACAGGCTGTTCATCCAGAACCTGTTTTGTTTCATGTCCACTTCCAGTTTTCTTTTTTGCTGCTCTTTCACTTTTTCCAGGTCTTCGGCAGAAATACCTTTATTGATTATTTTTTTCAATTCATCCATCGCAGCCATACTCAGCGTATCAACATTTTCGGGGGCGCAGGGAAATGAAATACTGAAACTGGAACGGGTATACGGGTATTTACTTTGACTTCCGCTGGCCCTGATCCCGTAAACACCGCCTTTTTTTTCCCGTAACTGTTCCACCAGCTTAATGTTCAACACATCAGCAAGACTTTGTAATAAATAATTTTCTTTTTCATTGTACGGGGAAGGAGATGTCATGATCATATATACGATGCTCTGCGGTTCACTTCCTTTGTTGACGACTTTTTCAACTTTACCTGAGGGAGGACGGATGCCCAGGTCCCTGAAATTTTCCCTGGCGGGAGAACCGGGCAGGCTCCCGATATATTTTTCCAGTAAGGGCCGTATGCTGTCTTCATCAAACGAGCCGACAAAAAAGAAAGTAAAATCGGCCGCATTGGCAAATCGTTCTTTGTATATCTGTATGCTCCTGTCGAGGTTGATCTTGTCATAATCTTCCGGCCTGGAAAAACGGTCGGCCCGGGGATGATTCTTTGTCATTAATTTTCCCAGCTCATCCGAATAAAAGGCCATAGGATTTGAAAGCTGGTTGGCGGCTACCTGTTTTTCTTTTGTTTTAAAAGATTCAAAAGCATCCTTGTCTTTCCGGGGTGATGTAAAATAAAGATGCAGCAACTGGAGAAATGTTTCGGTTTCTTTGGGGATCGTAGTCCCATTGAATCCTTCGCTGTATAACGAGATATTAGGTGTCAGGGATGTGTTCTTTCCTTTGAGCATATTGCCCAGGTCAGTTGCAGAAAAATTACCAACCCCGCTTTGGGTTACAATATCGGATGCATTGCTGGCGGAATAATAATCAGCATCCTTTACCAGCGAATGCCCTCCTTTGCTGAAGGCCCTGAACAGGATCTCGTCATTCTTGAAATTGGTTTGTTTCAGGATGACAGTAGCCCCGTTGGATAATTTGATAGTGGTGATTTGCAGATCATCATCTTCTTTTGCACTAATGATCTTTCCGGGTTTGAGCCTGCTTCCGTCCATCAATGAAGTGGCGAGGACTTTTTCTTTATACGGTTCAATCGCAGCCAGGTCTGTAGCACGGAGTATATTTTTTATCTCTTCTTCAGACGGAATGTTCAACCCTTCCTTGTCCGGGGCATTCAGGGTCACCACCATATTATCTTTGGTGATCCATTGCCGGGCCAGTTTATTGATATCATCCAGGTTGGCCGAAGCAAGATATTGTTTTACAAAATCATATTCCCATTCAATGCCGGGGATCGGTTCGTTGACCAGGAAATTGTTGACATATTCACTTACATACTTATAGGATTCTTCTTTTTCCCTTTCAAAAAAAATGCGGTCATACAGGCTTTGCATTTGTTTTTTCTGAAGTTCAAATTCGGAAGCGGTAAATCCATGCAACAGGACCCTCCTGTTTTCCTGCAACAAAACAGCGAGTGAACGGGACATGCCGGTATCGCTTGTATTGGCAAACAGGAGATATGCGTCTTTGTTCCTGGACAGGCTTTTGCCATAATAGGAACCGGCTCCGACAAACGGAGGGTTGGTATTCATCGTCAGTTCCTGCAAACGACTATTCAGCATACCGGTAAACAGCCGCCGGTTCATATACCGTACATAATCGCCGATGAGTATTTCAGGTTGCGGGTCTTTTTTATATAATATTTCGATCGACGGGTATGCGGTTTCCTTGTCTTTGGCCACTACGGATAATGTTTCTGCATGATCCGGAACAGAAATAATTTCTCTTTTTCTTGGAGAAACGGGGGCAGGAATATCGCTGAAAGTTTGTTTGATCTTTTGTTCAATATCATTGATATCAATATCTCCCACGACAATGATGGCCTGCAGGTCTGGCCGGTACCAGTCTTTGTAAAAACGGCGCAATGCATCCGGTGAAAAATGATCCAGGCTTTCTTTGGTGCCGATGGGCAGCCTTTCTGCATACCTGGACCCGTGATATTGAACCGGTAACGTTTGTCTCATCATCCTGTCATCTGCTCCGCGACCCAGTCTCCACTCTTCGATCACCACACCTCTCTCTTTTATTATTTCTTCGGAATCCAGTAATGCGTCATGCGCCCAGTCATGAAGTATCTGCAGTCCTTTATCCACCAGGTCCGGTTTATCGGTGGGTACCGGGAGAATATAAACCGTTTCATCAAAACCGGTATAGGCATTCAGGTCGGCACCAAATTTTACACCAATGCTTTGCAGGTAACTTACCAGTTCGTTTTTCGGGAAATGTTTGGTGCCGTTGAAATTCATATGTTCCATAAAATGGGCAAGTCCGAGCTGGTCATCATCTTCCAGCACCGAACCGGCATTCACTACCAGGCGCAGTTCCACTCTTTTTTCAGGTAAACTGTTATGACGGATATAATAAGTGAGCCCATTTGACAAACGGCCAATTTTTACCTTGGGATCAACAGGCATCACCTGGGTCACATCGATTTGCGACCATGCTGCCGGGATGAAAAGGAAACAGGCCACCGGAACCAAAACCCTGCGCAGGCCTAACCCAATCTTGTTAACCACTTGCATAGATTTTATTTGGGAACGTAAATTTATCCATATGCCTTTGTATGAAAAAATAAAAAACTCCCTTTGAAAAAAAGGGAGTTTTTGTCATAAAACAGGTCTGAATTTATTTTTGAGGGGGGGCCTTGTAATTCTTTTCGGCCTCCTTTGCCTTTTGGAAGTCAAGCACGACCCCGTTGATGCAATACCGGAGCCCCGTAGGCGGGGGGCCATCATCAAAGACATGACCCAGGTGGGCCTCGCAACGGCCGCACTGAACTTCGGTCCTGTTCATGCCATGTGTATGATCCGGGGTATAAATAACACTCTCTTTACTGATAGGATCATAGAAACTGGGCCAGCCGCAGCCGCTTTCAAATTTGGTATCGCTTTTAAATAAAGCATTTCCACAGGCGGCGCAGTAATAGGTTCCGGTATCTTTTGATTTCTCAAACTGGCTGGTCCAGGGTCTTTCTGTGCCTTTCATCCGGGCAATGTAGAAGACGTTTTCGGGGAGAATTTTTTTCCATTCTTCATCGGTCATTTTCACTTTGGTACTATCGGTATTGGAATAAACAGGATTGGCTTCCTTTGCCGGGACCGTCGTTTTTTTTGTTTCCATTTTTGAAGGATTGTTTTGTGCCGAACTGCATTGCTGAAGCAAAACAGGCATGGCAACCGATAAAAGATATAATGATGTTTTTTTCATTTTGTTTGTCCCGCAAATTTAAGATAACCCGGGTTGCCCGGTTTGTCGTTGCCCCGACATGTTTATTTTCTTAACATTTCAGTAATAAAAAATGTTTGTTGCAATTCTTAAAACGGATATGGGTAATCTAAGCGCCGTATATTATATTTGTCAGCCTGCGAAGGGTAGTAATTATTTATGATCAATTTAATATTGTTTGGCCCGCCCGGGAGCGGAAAAGGGACGCAATCAGACAAGCTGGTGGCTACATACGGTTTGGTGCATCTTTCAACAGGCAACCTGTTGCGGGAAGAAATTGCAGCAAAGACCCCGTTGGGTATCCAGGCCATGCGTTTTATGGACAAAGGACAACTGGTGCCCGATGAAGTGGTCATTGGCATGGTGGATTCTTATTTTGACAAGCATAAGGATTCAAAAGGATTTTTGTTCGACGGGTTTCCCCGTACGGTGGCGCAGGCAAGGGCCCTGGATCAATTAATGGAATTAAAGAAAACATCCATCAGCAAAGTGCTGATCCTCGATGTGGATGAAGAGGAATTGATAAAAAGATTAATTCTCCGTGGAAAAACCTCCGGCCGCACTGATGATGCAGATGAAAATATACAACGGAACCGGCAGGAGGTTTATAAAAGAGAAACATTGCCCGTGGCCGCCTATTATGCTAAATCAGGAAAAGTAACGAACGTAAATGGCATGGGGTCAGTAGATGTCATTTTTGAACGGCTGTGCCGCCAGATAGATAAGAAAGGGTGAATGGTGAATTGTCAATGGTGAAAAGTATCTGTCATTCTTTTTTTGTAAAACTTTAATTTGCGTTCAACTGTATGAGTTTTGAAAAAGAAAATTTTTTGCGCACAAAACTGGTCGTATACCTGCAGCGATTGGATCCGGCGACGCCGCCCCGCTGGGGAAAAATGAGTGTGCAGCAGATGGTCGAACATTATGCCGGTGATGCGCTAAGAAATGCCAGCGGCAGGTTGAAATTTGAAGAGATCATGACACCACCGGGGGAACTTGAAAGGTTAAGGGAATTCATGCTGAGCAATAAGCCTTTCCGGGAAAATACAAAGAACCCGTTGATGGATGAGAAACCGGCACCCCTGCATTATAAAACGATACAAGGCGCCATAGGCGCCCTGCAGCAGGAATTGATTTATTTTTTTGAAGCATTTGAAAAGAACCCGCAACTGGTAACCCGGAATCCTTTTTTTGGTGACCTGGATTTTGAACAAAATGTGCAGTTACTTCACAAACATGCACTGCACCATCTCCGCCAGTTCGGCGTGGAGCCCCCCGGCTTTTAGAATTTCACATTCAGCAACGAATCGGCTTTTTGCAAACTGCTATTGATCACCTCCGTTATTTTACTTCCTTTTTGTTTTTCCCCGGTGAGATACCGGATCCGGATTTCCGTATTGTTTACTCCAGAATCCAGGTTCATGGCGCTCATCCAGTCATCCATCAGTTTATAAGCATCTCCAAGTTCTTCTGATGCTTCGCTCAGTTTTGCTTTCAGGCTTGCCACGGATGGCTGCGTTTTTGAAGGCAGTTTGTCCATGGAATCCAGCAGGGTTTTAATTTGTTTTTGTTTCCCTTCAATTTTCATCCAGCCTTTCATTCCTTCGTCATGTTCTTTCAGCAGCTCATCATAAAGACTGTCGGCTTTTGCCTTCATCGTTTCGGATGATGTATTGCTGTCTTTATTCTTGTCTGCATTTTTACAGGAAACAAGAAAAAATGACAGTATTCCCAGCAAAGGAATGATCATTCTTTTCATAAAATAAAATATTAATGGTGCTCCTCTTTCTCACATTTCTCCACGATCTCATGAAAAACATCATGGAGGGCGGCTAATTCTGTTTTGAGTTCGTTATCGGAGGCGTTCTTTTTAACCAGTTTATTGATTTTTTTGGATCCCTTTACCAGGTTTTTAAGATTTTTCTTCACGGCATTCTGATCATATCCCTCCGGGGCCGTGGAGTTTTTCCAGGCAATGGCTTTTTCCACCATTTCTGCACTCCGGGTACGGATCGGTTCCAGTTTGCCTTCCTCCGAAGGGTGAAAGGTCTTGCTCATCACTTCATGAAAGGTGTCGAGTTCCTTCCATTTGGCTTTTTGTTGGGCCTGAACGGGTTTGGCAACAGTCAGCATTACCAGCATCATGACAAAAGAAAAAATTGTTTTCATGTGTATAAAATTTATAATTTTTTTGGGCCTCAAAGATAGGATGCCGGCCTGATTTTTATATGATAAAAATCAATCCGTTTGGTTTTTTGGGAATTCAGGTAATTTCGTTTCAATAATCAACAGCAATGACCAAACTCGAAAATTATGTTTCCGGCAAATGGGTTACCGGTGATGGGGAGGGACAACTCCTTTTTAATGCAATAAACGGGAATCCGATCGCTGAAGCAACTACAAAGGGACTGGATTTTAAAAATATTGTTGAATACGGCAGAACCATCGGAAACCCCGCTTTGCGCAGAATGACCTTCCACCAGCGGGGCAATATGCTGAAAGCACTGGCGCTTCATTTAAGAAACCATCTCGACCTTTTTTACAAGCTCTCTTATCAAACCGGTGCCACCCGGGCCGATAGCTGGGTGGATATCGAAGGAGGGATCGGAAATCTTTTTGCCAATGCATCTTTAAGAAGAAAACTTCCGGATGAAAGTTTTTGTATCGACGGGGAAAGTCATAATCTAAGTAAGAACAACACCTTTATGGGAACGCATATCCTGGTTCCCAAAGAAGGAGTGGCCATTCATATCAATGCATTCAATTTCCCGGTATGGGGGATGCTGGAAAAGATCGCCGTTAATTTACTGGCCGGGATGCCGGCCATTGTAAAACCGGCTACCGTAACCAGTTATTTAACGGAAGCCGTGGTTAAAGAGATCATTGCCTCAAAGATATTGCCCGAAGGTGCGTTGCAATTGATCTGCGGGTCGGCCGGTGACCTGCTGGAGCATGTATCATCACAAGATGTGGTTACCTTCACCGGATCTGCTTCAACAGGATTCATGCTGAGATCGAATCCGAAGATTTTAAGTGAGTCTGTTCCGTTTAATATGGAAGCCGATTCATTGAATTGTATTGTGATGGGAGCAGATGTGTCTCCCGGTATGCCCGAGTGGGACATATTTGTAAAAGAGATCAGGAAAGAAATGACACTCAAAGCCGGGCAGCGGTGCACGGGAGTGCGACGGATCTTTGTGCCGGAGAATAAAATGGAAGAGGTTTGGAAAGCCATTGCTGTTTCTTTATCACAAACAACAATCGGAAATCCATTGAATGAAAAAGTGAGAATGGGAAGTTTGGCAGGAATTGGACAGCGATCGGAGGTCAGAAGCCAGGTTCAGAAGTTGCTGGCTTCGTCACAGATCGTTTATGGTTCAATGGATAGCGTTGAAGTAATCGATGCGGATGCTTCGAAAGGCGCATTTATGTCGCCGGTATTGCTGATGAATGAAAAACCTTTTGAGACAAAAGAAGTGCATGAGGTGGAAGCATTTGGACCGGTGAGTACAATCATGCCCTATCAATCAATGGATGATGCCATTGCTTTAAGCAAGCTGGGAAAAGGGAGTCTTTGCACCACGATCGTGACGGCCGATTACACGCTGGCCAAACAATATGTTCTCGGAGCAGCTTCGCATCATGGAAGGATCCTGGTATTGAATAATGAATGCGCCAAAGAAAGTACGGGGCATGGCTCCCCATTACCTTTACTGGTTCATGGCGGTCCCGGCCGTGCCGGTGGCGGTGAAGAGATGGGCGGGTTGCGCGGAGTAAAACATTATTTACAGCGTACGGCTTTGCAGGGATCGCCGACCACGATCACGGCGATCACAAATGTGTATCAACCAAATGCCAAAGGGAAAGACCCGGGCAAACATCCTTTCAAAAAATATTTTGAAGAGCTCCGGATAGGGGACCAGATCATCACAGAAAAAAGATTGATCACGTCCGAAGACATTGACCGGTTTGCCGATATCAGCGGGGATCATTTTTATGCGCATATTAAAACCACTGATTTTACGGGGACTATGTTCGAACAACAAGTGGCGCATGGTTATTTTATCATGAGCCTGGCCGCCGGTCTATTTGTTGACAGTTATGAAAAAAACCCGGTGCTGCTGAATTATGGTATTGATGAATTGCGTTTCACCAAACCTGTTTATCCCGGCGCGGAAATTCATATCCGGTTTACCTGCAGGGAGAAATTACCGAATGATAAAAGAGTGGTGGAAAAACCCGAAGATTTCAGGAGGGGTGATGATATTGATAAGGGGATCGTAAAATGGCTGGTGGAGATGATCGATGAGAGCAATGAAGTTACCGGTGTGGCAACGATACTGACGATGGTGGCGAGGAAGATAAATAAATAATTTATATTTATACAGGAATGGAAGGATATGTAAAAAAAGTATTACACCAGGGCATTACCACCATTGAATTCTTTCACCCGCAAAGCAATTCATTGCCCGGGAAGATCCTGCACGACCTGGCCCTGGCTATTGATCATGCCGGGC
>CAZQGZ010000030.1:0-25637 GCA_964592935.1 uncultured Chitinophaga sp.
CATCGATGGGTTATCAAACACAAGCAACCGGGGCCTATACTACTTCGTTAGGCTTTTCAACAACGGCAAGGGCATATAGCTCAGTAAGTATTGGCCGATACAATGACTCTATCGCTACGAGTTCACCAACGACCTGGGTAAGTGCCGATCCAGTTTTTATCATTGGCAATGGTACTGCTGATTATGCCCGCAGCAATGCAATGACAGTTTTAAAAAATGCAAAAACCGGTATCAACACTTCCAGCCCGCAGGCCTTGCTGCATATTGTAAAAGGCGCCGCATCGGGAGGTAGTTTCAGCCCTTTTGCTGATCTGATTGTGGAAGGGAATGACCAATCTTATATTCATTTATCCACTCCCTCCACGGAAACATCAGGAATATTATCGGGTTCGAATCTAAGCCTGATCCGGAGCGCCGTCTTATTCCTTCCCGATAGCTCCATGCAACTCAGAAGCGGGGGTAACACCACAAGAATGACTATTTCCAAAACAGGCAATACAGGCATCAATACTACTAATCCCCAGGCCATGCTGCATGTAAAGGATAGCAGTGTTGTGTTTACCGGTGTAAGCGGTTCATTACCGGTAAGCCCCGGCAATCCTCCTGTAAGCGGGGCCGGAGTACGGATGATGTGGTACCCGGATAAAGCGGCGTTCAGGGTGGGCAGAGTTTCCAGTGTAAATTGGGATAAAGACAGCATTGGAACTTATTCTTTTGCAGCAGGATATGATTCAAAGGCAAGAGGAGGTCACTGTTTGGCGCTGGGATTTCTTAATGAAGCAATCGGACCTTTTTCATCTGCGATCGGGAGCGAAAACAAAATAATCGGATCCAGTTCAACGGCACTGGGAAACTATAATGAAGTTGTAGGGACTTCTGCTTCTGCAATTGGAAACAGCAACAGTATAACCGGAAATGGGTCTATAGCGTTGGGTAATAGCACGCAAGCTATCGGAGACTTTTCTACTGCAATGGGCTCTAGTACTTTTGCAAGGGGCAATTATTCACATTCGATGGGTCGTTTTACTCTTGCAAGTGGAAATACTTCCGCAACAATGGGCTATAGTAACACCAGCCGTTCCTATGCTTCTTTAACAATCGGCCAATTTAATGATTCGATAGCTTCAAGTTCACCAAACACCTGGGTTAGCACTGATCCGGTTTTCATCATTGGAAATGGTACAGATAATCTATCTCGCAACAACGCCCTAGTAATATTGAAAAATGGCAAAACCGGTATCAATACATCATCACCACAGGCGATGTTGCATGTGGTCCGGGGCAGTCCATCCGGCGGTCCCTTTTTTGCCACCGCCAAAGCCATCTTTGAAAGCAATGCAAATTCTTACATACAACTGTCAACACCCAATGCCAACGAAACCGGTATCATGGCCGGGAATGTTTCCACCTCCATTAAAAGCGCTATTATCTTCCCGGCCGACAGCTCCATTGATTTTCGTGCAGGAGGCAACAGCACCCGGATGACGCTCAGCAAAACAGGCAACCTGAATATAACCGGTATCTATACCAGCAGCGATATGAGGTTGAAAAAAGATTTTCAACCCCTGCAGGGTTCGCTGGAAAAAACTATCAAACTGAACGGGTATCATTATCACTGGATGGATAAGGGCCGCGACCAGGCATTGCAGACCGGTTTGCTGGCACAGGAAGTGGAAAAAGAAATGCCCGAACTGGTGAACACCGATAAGGAAGGTTTAAAGAGTGTGAACTACAGCGGGATGATACCTTACCTGGTGGAAGCCATTAAAGAACTGAAAGCGGAGAATGAATTAATGAAAAAGGAAATAGAGCAGCTAAAAAAGAAAAAAAAATAAATTTCTCCTTGCACACACACCGGTTTCGCTTTGTTAGTTCAGGCGGACCGGTTTGTTATCTGGCCCTGTTCATTGGTTTACTTCACAGACCTGGCAGGACCATTCCGGGCAAAGCATTTATTCTTACGCGCCATAACTCATCCGGCGGCTGTATCAGCCGGGGGAATGGGGTAACAATCATAATTCATAATTATTTTGTGTTATCTTAATACCGGTATGACTGTGAGGAATTACATACTGATTATTGGTTTCCTGGTTTTCCGGGGAATTCTATTCCCGTGTATTGCTGAATCCCAATCCCCCGATCTTTACTTCAAGCACCTGACCCCCGATGACGGACTTACGCAAGGGGTGATCACGGATATTTATACCGACACCAAGGGGTTTGTATGGATGACGGGCCTCGATGGCATCAACCGCTTTGATGGTACCCGTTGCCTGGCTAATGAAGGCATTGCCCCCGGGCTGGAAAACCCGGGTAAGACCAGGAAGATCCTGGAAGATAAGAACGGGAATATCTGGTTTGGTTATAATGAGGGGGTTATTCAATTCAGCTATCGCCATAACCGGTTTACAACCTTCAAAATTCCACCCCAACTGGTATCCCGGCACAACGGGAATAAATCGGAATTGTTTTACCCGGTCGCTGCCGACCAGGAAAATTACCTGCTCATTGGCGGTCTTGATAAGATCCTGCTATTATACAATACATTAACTGCAGCATTTCAATTATATGATCAGCCGGTTGACCAGAGCACCGAACTTACTTTTTATTTTCCCCCCGGTCTTTCTTCTCTTAAACAGGGCTGGAAATGGATACTAAACAACAACGACAGCATCTTCGTATGTACACTTACCGGTATGCAATCCGGTAAACCACAATGGAACAGATCCGGGTTTTCATGGACCGGCGTGTTGCTGAAATCAGTTTGGATGCCGGTTGATAATACCCTTTTTTTTTATACCAACGGGCGGGTCTGTAAATACCTGTTTTCCTCAGGTCAGCTGGTTTATTCGCCTGAAGTAAAGATCAATGAAATTTATATTTCATACACCCAGGATGCAAAGGGGGATCTCTGGATCAGCGGAACCAATAACGGGCTACAGGTACTGGATACGGCAACGATGCAACTCGTTTCGCAGATCAGTTACGTCAATCCTAAAAACAATGGGTTAAGCAGCAACAATGTGACGGCATATATTGACCGGAACCAGATGCTGTGGATCACGGCCTGGGGCAGGGGGGTGGACTATGCCAGCCTGGATGAAGAAAGATTTACTTCTTTCCTGGCATCGGATGACTCCAGGACCTATGGCTATTCGAATTTTATCCGGGGCATGACGGAATCACCCGGGGGTGGTTTTTATTGCAGCACCCAATCGGGGATTATTATGCTCGATGAAGATCTCCGCTTCATACGAATATTGCCGGGTAGTCTCCCGGAGGTGCAATACCCGGATATTCTCCGGCACTTTGATAAAATGTATTATGTAAGTGACATGATCCGGGCCCCGGGTTTATACCAATATGATCAGCAGGATGGGCATACGAAAAATCTTACAGCCGGGGCAAACTTCAGGGCCTACCAGCTTGGTAAAATGAATGATGATAATTTGCTCGTGGCCACCATGAATGGTCTTTGGAAATTGGAAGTTGGAAAACAAAAGATCGGGGCTTTACCGGGTCATTCATCCCTGTCTGATCGCGATGAAGTTGTTGTGTACGGGTACGCGGACAGCGATCAGCAAATCTATAAATGCATCAATAACCTCGGCTTTGTGGTTTACCGGGAAACCGGCGATGGTTATACAGAAGCATTCCGGTTTGATGAAAAAATTACCGTTAAGCATATCATAGCCAATAATGACAGCCTTTTGTGGATTGGCAGCTCCGGGGGGCTGTATCTTTTTAATGCCCGGCAATTAAAAATGGTAAAGCATTTTACGACCGGGCAGGGTCTCCCGGATAATGTCGTATATGCGGTCATGCCCGATGAAAAAAATAATCTCTGGCTCAGTACGAACAAAGGACTTAGTTATTTCGATATCCCCGCTAACCGGTTTATCAATTTCACCCAGGAGGACGGTCTGCAAGCCAATGAATTTAACGCACATGCTGTACTCAAAGCCGGTGACGGCCGCATCATCTTTGGCGGGGTGAACGGGCTCAGTGTTGTCAATCCCCGCATACTTACAGCCAAAATGGCCTCACCCGTTTTACAAATAACCGCGCTGAAGTCTGACAGTATCTGCAACCCGTATACCTATAATGAAGCGGGCGCGGTCTTTACCCTGGCTGCAGGAACGAATTCGTTTGAAATTGAATTAACGGCCATCAGTTTCAGGAACCCTGCGTTATGCAGGATCAAATACAGGTTGAGGGATCATGATAATGACTGGCTGAGCACTTCCAATCCGGGTACGATCCATTACTCAAAGCTGCCGCCCGGTAGATACATACTGGAAGCCATGGCCTCCAATGCCCGGGGAGAGTTTGGAACAGATGTGAAACAGCTGGTTATTCTCGTTAAAGCATATTGGTGGAGAACAACCTGGTTCCGGGTAACAGCCCTGGTCATTTTATTTTTACTCTCGGTGTTTGCCGTGATCGCCTATATGCGGTACAGGTTAAGGCGTGAACAGGAAAGAGCAGAAAAACAACTGGCCATACAAAAAGAAAGGGAACGCATCATCGCCGATCTGCATGATGATGTGGGGGCCACCCTCAGCAGCATCCATATTTATGGCGACCTCGCAAAAAAGGTTTGGGATGAAAACCCTGAGCATAGTAAGGAAATGGTGGGAAAAATTTCGGCTCAATCCAGGGATCTGATGACCAAGATGAACGATATCGTATGGAGTCTTCAATCCGCGGAAGCGGGGAAAAATTCTTTCCTGCTTAAACTTAAGAATTACAGCCAGGACCTGCTGGCCGGAAAAGGCATTGCTTCCGTATTCAATATTGATCAAACGCTGGATGCACAAATATCCAACCCGTTGGCCAGGAAAAATCTTTTACTCATCGCCAAAGAAGCAATTAATAATATTGCCAAATACAGCGGGGCTTCGAAAGCGATCATCACCTTTGATCAAAAGGGCGGTGAAGTGCAATTTACCATCCGGGATAACGGGAAAGGATTTGAGAAAATCATGGATGGGCAGGGTAACGGATTGGGTAATATCAGGCAGCGTTGCCTCCAGTTGAACGGGAACTGCCATATTGAATCCGAACCCAGGAAGGGCGTAACCATTACCTGTCGCTTCCCGTTAGCTATAATTAGCTATTCGGGATGATTTATTTACAAATACATTTGTGGTATGACTAGGGTGGCCGTATATGACGACAACAAAACAAGGCTCGAAAGCCTCCGGACCTTTATTCTTTTGTCGCCCGAGCTGGAACATGCGGGCAGTTTTGAGAATTGTTCCCATATTATCGAGGAAGTGACCGCGGTGAAACCGGACCTGATCCTGATGGATATTGAAATGCCTGGCGTCAGCGGAATTGAGGGGGTAAGACAGGTGAAAAAAAAATTCCCGCACATCAAGATCATCATACAAACGGCCTTTGACGATGATGATAAAGTATTCGCTGCTTTACAGGCCGGGGCCGAAGGATATATTTTAAAGACAGCGTCGGTTGTACAGTTGTCACAGAGTATTGATGAAGTGATGAAAGGCGGAGCGGCCATGACCCCTTCCATCGCTTTGAAAGTCATGAACTATTTTAATAACCCGGTTATCCGCGAGTATAATTTATCTCCCAAAGAAACGACCGTATTGAAACATCTTTCAGCCGGCCTGAGTTATAAAATGATCGCCGATGAAATAGGCATCGCTTATTTCACCGTCAATAATCATGTAAAGAAAATTTACGAAAAACTCCATGTGCATTCCCTCGGGGAGGCGGTGGCGCTGGCGCATAAGGAAAAGCTGGTCTGAAGATATCCTGGTACAAATCCATTCATTAATGCAATAAAGACAGCCGGACGGGATGGCTACATGTAGCTATTGTTCCCTGGTGATTTACGCTACATTTTTACGGACTATTTTACCCCCAAAAATTTCTTTTATGAAAAGTACAATTCGCCTGGTTGTGTTGCCGTTTTTTTTATTCCTGAATATTTTAAATGCAGCGGCGCAGAATGTAGGCATCGGTACCACCACCCCCGATGCCAGCGCCAAGCTGGAAATAAACAGTACAACCAGTGGTTTATTGATACCACGGATGACCGCAGCACAAAAAAATGCGCTGGTACTTCCGGCCAACGGGCTCATCATTTTTTTAACTGACAGCGCTGACGGGTTGTATTATAATTCGGGGACTTCCCTGGTCCCGTTTTGGAACCAGCTGGTCACCGGCAACATTGCGTGGACACTGGGCGGTAATGCAGGTACAATAGACGGGACCCATTTTATCGGAACGAGGGATGCGGTACCATTTAACATACGGGTAAGCAACCAGAAGGCCGGCCGGATTGATCTTTCATTCAATACCTTTTACGGATATCTCGCGGGCAATGTAAATGCCAGTTTCGCCAATACGGGGATAGGGTCTCAAAGTTTATTATCCAACATTTCCGGGAACAATAATACGGCAACCGGAAACAGTAGTCTGACCGCCAACACCACCGGCTCCAATAATACGGCAACCGGATCCAACAGTTTATATGCCAATACTACCGGCATCAATAATACTTCATCCGGAACGAATAGTTTATTTACAAACACGGTCGGCACCTGGAATACCGCCACGGGTGCCTATAGTTTATATTTAAACTCATCCGGTTCTGCCAATATCGCAACGGGATATCAAAGTTCATATTCGGGAACGACCGGTTCGGGGAATACGGCTGCAGGTAACCGGAGTCTTTATTCAAACCAAACCGGTTCTGAAAATGTGGCTGTTGGCGACAGCGCCCTGTTTGCCAATACCGTTTCCGGGAATACGGCGGTGGGTTCCCGGGCTTTGATGAATAATGCTGGCGGTACCGGGAACTGCGCATCAGGATATCAAAGTTTATTCTCCAATGTCAGCGGATCTGAAAATACGGCTATGGGGTATCAAAGTTTATATTCCAATTATTCATTCTCGAACACCGCAATGGGTTATCAAAGTTTATTTTCCAACACCTACGGCTACAACAACAGCGCATCCGGAAATAGAAGTTTATTTTCTAATGTAAACGGAATTGATAATACCGCATCGGGAAATTCCAGCTTATATAATAATACGGATGGCAATGAAAATACCGCGTCGGGTTATTATAGTTTATATTCCAACACATCCGGTTATCAAAATACCGCATCGGGATCGAATAGCTTATATTCCAACACCACGGGCTACGATAATACGGCATTGGGTTATCATAGTTTATATTCCAATACCACCGGGCCCCAGAATACGGCTGCGGGTTCTTATAGCCTGTTTTACAATACCGGGCAGGGCAATACGGCCACAGGTTACAAAAGCTTATTTACCAACACAACAGGAAATAATAATACCGCATCGGGCTCAAATAGTTTATATTCCAACACCACGGCCAGCGGGAATACCGCAACAGGCAACCAGAGTTTATTTTCCAATATCACCGGTGATGGGAATACGGCATACGGTTTTTCGAGTTTGTATTTCAATACCACCGGCATCAATAATTGCGCGTCAGGTTATGAAAGTTTAAAAACTAATTCAGCCGGCAACGGGAATACGGCATCCGGTTATTGGAGTCTGTATGGCAACAATGGCGGCAGCAATAATACGGCTTTCGGTTACCGAAGCCTGTATTTTAACTCGTCGGGTTCAAACAATGTGGCCGTTGGCGACAGCACACTATACAATAGTAATAGTATTACAGCCAATACTGCTGTCGGCTCCAGGGCGTTGATGAGTAATACCAGCGGCACCGGTAATACAGCGGTAGGACTGAAGTGTCTTTCTTCTAATACGACAGGGACAGGCAATGTGGCCGTTGGGGACAGCTCTTTGCTTACCAGTACAACTGTATCAGGTAATACGGCGGTTGGCTCAAAGGCACTGAAGAATAATTTCCTTGGGTTCAGGAACACGGCTGCAGGATTCATGAGTCTTTATTCAAACGCATCCGGTTCAAACAATGTAGCCATCGGCGACAGCTCTTTGCTTGCCAGCGGATCATCGGGTAATACGGCTGTTGGCTCCCGTGCTTTGAGGAATACCACCTCCGGCAACCAGAATACGTCAACCGGTTATCAAAGTTTATATTCCAACACCACCGGGAGTAATAATACCGCCATCGGTTACCAGGCTGATGTTTCAACAGGTATTCTTTCTAATGCTACTGCCATTGGAAATGGCACCATTGTAAATGCCAGCAATAAGATCCGGTTTGGTAACGGAGCCGTTACCGTTGTGGAAGGACCGGTTGCCTATACAGTCAGTGACGGGCGCTTTAAAAGCAATGTGCAGCAAAATATTCCCGGGCTGGCGTTTATCAATTTGCTGAAACCGGTATCTTATAACTACAGGTCTTTTGAGTATGATAAATTTCTTTTACAGGATAACCCCGGTCGCCGGTCATCTCTGAAACAAAGCGATTATGCTGAATCGGAAAGTATGGTGCACATGGGTTTTATTGCACAGGATGTGGAAAAACTTCTGAAAGAGAAAGGATATAATTTCAGCCTGGTGCATGTGCCGGCAAACTCAACCGATAATTACAGTATTGCCTATGGAGAACTGGTCGTGCCCCTGGTAAAAGCGGTGCAGGAACAGCAAAAGATCATTGAAATGCAAAAAACTGAAAACGAAGCACAAAATAAAAGACTGGAGAACCTGCAAAAACAGCTGAATGAAATCTGGAAAAAGCTCGGGGAGAAAGATCTGAACTGATGAAACAGCCCGGATGTCTTTTCGTGAAAAAACCTTTGAATTTCATTAATCATTTTTTGTGTATGTGCTTGCGCCATTTCATCCTTTCATTAGCTACATCTAGCTATTGACCGTTGACGGGTTACTCCTCAATTTTGCACTCAATGGAACCTTTCGTAAAACGTATTATTATGAAAAAGAAACCAGGCTTTTTTTTAATTACCGGGATGATGTTGTTTGCTGTATGCTGCCGGGCTACGATACGGACAGTTGACAATAACCCGGGCGCACCAAACAACGGCACTACTAATTTCAGTTCCTTTGGCAGTGCCTACAGCGCCTCCTCGAATAATGATACCATTTTTGTTGTGGGTTCGAATACATCCTACGGGATCGTTTCTTTATCAAAACCCCTTGTTATCATCGGTACCGGGCACGGGCCCCAGGTCCTTGCCGGGAAATCCAACACGCTTGTTTCAACGTTCACCGAAATACACTTTAACGCCGGGGCCGACAATACAAAATTGGTAGGATTGACAATCGGTATCATCTACCAGGATAATAGTTTCAGTAATTGTAATAATGTAATCATTTCACGCTGCAGGGTTACGGACAGGCTGGATGGGGGCAATTGGTGCAATTGCAGGTTTCCTACCTGTAATAACTGGATCATCGAGGGTTCTGTGTTTACCAATACAACGGATTGTTTTGGCTTTGCGAACAGTTCGTCCAGCACGCCGGTCGTTTCAACCGGATTGATTTTAAGGAATAATGTTTTCGCCGGTAAGCTGGCCTTTGCTTATAACAGCTCGGGATTCCAGGTTTATAACAATATTTTTTTAAGAACTAGCGGGGCCGATTATTTTTACAATGGAGGAGGAGTTTTTCAATTATATAATAATATTTTCTATAGTTTTATTCCGAATCCTGCCAATTTTAACGCGTTTAATAATGCGGTATATTATCCTTCCGGGGGTACATTCCCCGGGACCGGCAATGTAGTTTACACCGCCACAACTCAATTTTTTGTCAGCGCGGCGCCGGGTCCTTTTTCGTATAGCAATAATTACCAGATCGTAGGCGGATCTCCGCTGCTCACAGGCGGTTCGGGCGGTGCAGAGCAGGGAGCATATGGCGGAACATCACAGGGCGTATTTACCATGAGCGGTGCCCCGGCCATGCCCAACATGTTGCAATTTATAACCATACCGCCCAATGTAACTATTTATGCCAATGCGCCGCTCAATGTAAACATTGTAACAAAACGTGTACAATAAAATATCAGAATTTCTTTACCGCCTAATCGGGAATTTAATTAGGTAGCGGGATGAGACCACTTATATGAAAACTGCAGCGCTTTAATTGCAGCAAATATGAAAAAGATCATGATACTTAGTCTTGCCTGGTTCCTGTATCCGGTCATGGCAACGGCACAGAATATTGTTGCTGCCGAATATTTTTTTGATACCGATCCCGGACCCGGAAACGGCACGGCCATAACGGTTCCTTCCCCGGCTGACTCGGTCAATCTCAATGTAGCGTTATCCACCAGCGGGTTTGCTTTAGCGCCGGGAGCACATAAAGTGTATGTTCGTTCCAGGGATGCCAATGGAAAATGGTCACTTTATGAAGGCCAGTCTTTCAGTGTTGCCATATCGCTTGTTGCTGCCGAATATTTTTTTGATACCGATCCCGGCATAGGAAACGGGATTCCCCTGGCCATTCCAGTAGCGGGCGATTCAGTAAATTTCAGTGCAGCATTACCTACCGCCGGGTTGGGATTTCTCAACGGATCAATACACAAGGTTTTCCTACGAACCAAAGACAATGCCGGTAAATGGTCAGTATATGAGGGACAGTC
Organism: uncultured Chitinophaga sp.; assembly: GCA_964592935.1. Lineage (GTDB taxonomy): Bacteria > Bacteroidota > Bacteroidia > Chitinophagales > Chitinophagaceae > JJ008. The sequence continues at coordinate 10,544 of CAZQGZ010000030.1, forward strand.
ATTTGGTATATACCTGTTCGGGCTCCCGGTTACGATTACAGAATTTACTGCTGTTAACAGGGATTGTCATATCCAACTGAACTGGTCAGCCGCCCAGGAACTGAACCTTTCAAAATATGAAGTGGAAGTGAGCAAGGACGGGATGAATTTTCAGAAAGTTACTGAGCTTGCAGCACAGGGCTTTCCGCGTTATACATGCTCTTTTGGGATTACCGATATTATGAAAGCGATAACTCTCCGGGTCCGGCTTAAATGTGTTGATCTTGACGGTTCATTTAAATACAGTACTATAGTTTCCGTACCGGGAAATTGTAAAGAAAATTCACTACTGGTTGTTTACAGCTACCCGAACCCGGTTTCACAGGATGCAAGGTATATTACCATTGCGGCGCAGGAAGGATTTTTTAACGGGAGCTATAAACTGGCCTTATCGGACTGTAACGGGAAAGTATATATGGTTAGAGACATAGTTCTTAATCACGTTCCTTCCTTCCGGGTTGATTTGTTACCGGTATTGGGCGCAGGCAAGTATATTCTAAGCATCCGTAAAATGAATAGTTCGTCAATTTCTGTAATTCGATTCGAAAAAATATAGAAACAGGTTCACCCGATTTTTTGCAACCCGTTAACTATGGGCGTAGTAAAGATCCGGGTGGTTGTACATACAAGGAAAGTTAACAGGGTTTTTCATCCTCAATTAACCTGGTCCATCCTTCTCCCGCCCGCTCGGTTAATTTCCTGTTATTGCTTAATTATTCTTTTCATCTTTATTCAGCACCGGTTCGTTCAGCTCCACGATATGCGCCTTTCTTTTCTTCGCCCGGCTCATCATCGTCAGGTTCAGCATTTCCACGATGAACGAAAAAGCCATGCCGAAGTAGATATAATTTTTCAGTTTCAGTTGATGGGCTGCTTCACTGTCCCATCCTTCCATGATCAGGCTCAGCCCGATCATCACTAAAAAAGAAAGGGCCAGCATTTTCAGGGTTGGATGTTTATGAATAAAGCCGGAAATTTTCGGACTGAATAAAAACATGATGATCATGGCGATCACCACCGCAGCGATCATGATCTCTACATGCCTGGCGGTTCCTCCTGCCGTGATGATACTGTCAAAGGAAAATACGGCATCAATCAGCAGGATCTGGCCGAATGCCTGGCCAAAAGAAAGCGGCTTTTTATTTGTCGTCATTTCATTCGGGTCTTCCCCTTCCAGCTTATGATGTATTTCCATGACCGATTTATAAATCAGGAACAAACCGCCTGCCAGCATCACGATACTGGCGAGATCAAATCCTTTGCCGGCAATCGTAAATATGGATTTCCCTTTTTGCGCCAGCAGCCATCCCAATCCCATCAGCAGGATGCTGCGGGAAAGAATACCGGTAACCATCCAGAAACGCCGGGCTTTTTTTTGTTCTTTATCACCTTTCAGGCGGTTGAGGATAATACTGACGAAAATAACATTATCGATACCCAGCACCACTTCGAGAATGACGAGGATGAAGAAACTGATGATGCTTTCGGATGTAAATAAATAGTCCATAGTCGTTAGTCGTTAGTCGTTAGCCGCGTCAAAGTTTTACAAATTCTCTTTACAATACCCGGCCCTTCATAAATAAAACCCGTCCACACCTGCACCAATGATGCGCCGGCGTCAATTTTTTCCCGGGCATCTGTTCCTGTAAAAATACCGCCGGATGCAATAACGGGAATTTTTCCGTTTGACTTTTCAAAAATATATTTTACAATCTCAGTACTTCTGTTCTTTAAAGGTAGTCCGCTCAATCCCCCGGAACCGATAGACTTGAGTCTTGATTCTTGAGTTTTGAGTCTTGCGTCTTTATTTGTTAGTTCGGAGCGTCCGGTTGTTGTGTTTGCCGCTACTAATCCATCCAGTTTTATTTCAATTGCTAAATCGATCACATCATCAATTTGCTCCTGCGTAAGGTCAGGTGCAATCTTTAATAACAATGGTTTTGGTTGAGACTGGGCAGCATTTATAGCTTGTAAATGTGTAAGAATTTTCCTCAATGATTCTTTTTCCTGCAATTCCCTCAGGCCCGGTGTATTGGGCGAACTTACATTCACAACAAAATAATCCACGTAAGGATGCAGTTCTTGAAAGCAAATTTCATAATCCTTCCAGGCCTCTTCGTTGGGAGTGTTCTTGTTTTTGCCGATGTTGCCGCCAAGAATGAGTCGAGAGTCGTTAGTCATTAGTCGTGAGCCGTTGGCTGTTGACTCCTGACTCCTGACTCCCGACTCCCGACTTTCTTTCCACTCCTTTAATCTCTTAGCTATCACTTCCACTCCATCATTATTAAATCCCATCCGGTTGATCAGCGCTTTGTCTTTCGGCAAACGGAATACTCTTGGCTTTTCATTCCCCGGTTGGGGCAAGGGTGTAACAGTTCCTATTTCCACAAAACCAAAACCTAATGCTTCCAGTTCACGGAGGTATTTTGCGTTTTTATCAAAACCGGCGCCGAGGCCGACCCTATTTGAGAATTGAATATTGAATATTGAATAGTGAGTCTTCCCTTTGGGTTTAAAAATATTTGTGATCAGCTTTCTGAATCCTAATCTGCACAGCAGCTTCAGTCCGTTCATCGAAAAATAATGCACTCCTTCGGGCGGAAATAAAAAGAGAATGCTGCGAATGATTTTATACATGCCTAGAAGGCTTTTTTAATTAACGCTGCTAATTCTTTTTCAGAAATGGATTCTTTATCTGCTTTATCGTATACATCAAGCAATGTGACATGTTTGTTTTCAAATTTAATGTAGGTGATCACTCTTGCGCCACCACTTTTGCCTGCATGTTTTGAAGTTATTTTCCACCGGATCTTATAGCAATTCTTACCCAATGATTCCCCCTGGATCGGATTTGCTGATAATGATTTTAACAATAACGGGTAATCGCTTTTTACAGAGGGATATTTTTTTGCAATCTGTTTTAGGTGTTTTGAGAATTCGGGAGTCCGTGAAATGCTATAATTCATTGATCAGGCTTTCAGCAGTTTTCAATTTTATTTTTCCAGCCTCGGCAAGCCTGGCCTGCCGCAACGCTGATAAAAAATCTTTTGCTTGTTTTTTCTTCTTACCGGTCAAACCAAGTGTCGGATCATTCACAATCTGGATAAACTTTATTTCTTCAAGACTTTGGATCACTTTTTTAGCCTTGCTGTCTTTAATTTTTATAGTAATAATATTATCCATGTATTATGTTTTTACAAAAATACAGCTTCAAATGCGATTTTAGTAGACGCCTTTTTATATCTTTGGTACAGAAAGTTGCATAAACAACTTTCAGAAATTTGTATGCAGGAAGCTTATATTATTGCCGGGTACAGAACAGCCGTTGGAAAAGCCAAACGGGGAGGATTTCGTTTTTATCGTCCGGATGACCTGGCCATCGAAGTGATCAAAGGGGTTATGGCATCGGTTCCCCAACTGGATCCCAAAAGAGTGGATGACGTGATTGTTGGCAATGCCGTGCCGGAAGCAGAACAGGGTTTGCAATTCGGAAGAATTATTTCTGCAAGAGCCCTTGGGTTTGATGTACCGGGTGTGACAGTTAACCGCTATTGCGCTTCCGGGTTGGAAACAATTGCCATGGCAACTGCTAAAATAAGAACGGGCATGGCCGAATGCATTATTGCCGGAGGCACGGAAAGCATGAGCCTGGTCCCAACAGCCGGTTGGAAAACAGTTCCTTCCTATAAAATTGCCAAAGATGATCCCGATTATTATCTCAGTATGGGTTTGACGGCTGAAGCCGTGGCAAAAGATTACAACATCAGTCGCGAAGCACAGGATGAATTTTCTTACCATTCACATCAGAAAGCGATCAGCGCGATTAAGAACGGGTTTTTCAAACCCGGTATTCTTCCCATCGATGTGGAAGAAATTTACCTCGATGCCAACGGGAAAAAACAAAAACGAAATAATGTAATGGATACCGATGAAGGCCCCCGGGCCGATACATCCATGGAAGCATTGGCAAAATTAAAACCCGCTTTTGCTGCAGGCGGAGTTGTCACGGCGGGTAATTCATCCCAAACTTCAGATGGCGCGGCCTTTGTGATCGTGATGGGAGAGAAGATGATGAATGAACTGGGATTAAAACCAATCGGAAGATTGGTGAACAGCGCTGTTGCCGGTGTGCACCCCCGCATCATGGGCATCGGGCCCGTTGCAGCTATTCCCAAAGTGCTGAAACAATCCGGCATGAATCTTTCTCAGATCGACCTGATCGAATTAAATGAAGCCTTCGCCTCCCAGGCATTGGCAGTCATCCGCGAAGCGGGTCTTGACCCGGATAAAGTAAATATTAACGGAGGAGCCATTGCTTTGGGTCATCCATTGGGATGCACCGGATGCAAACTCACGATCCAGAACCTGCATGACATGAAACGGCTTAATAAAAAATATGGAATGGTTACTGCCTGTGTAGGCGGAGGACAGGGTATTGCGGGGATCATTGAAAATTTATAAATCTTTCTGGCAGAACAGAATAAAGCCGGACACCGTATCCGGTTTTTTTTATGCAATGAAAGGTTTGCAAACAAACACGTACCGGACAGAAGCCTTTAAAAAAGTCAATATTTTCTTGCATATTATTTTAAACTAATTTGTATCTTAACAGTCATTAAACATCGCAAAAACCAACCGGATCCCCTGTTCACTTCCGGAATAAAATAATTGCTTATGGATAGAAGAGACTTTCTTACTGCCAGGCGCAGGAAAAAAGAAAAAGCACCGGTATCTCAGCCGGTTGCTTCCCGCCACATTACATCGGGTATCAGTCCTTATACAGGTCCCTGGACGGAAAATGAGGTCATCCATTTATTGAAGCGAACCATGTTCGGCGCTAAAAAAGCGGACGTGGATTATTTCAGGACACGGACAGTGAGCCAGGCCGTGGATGAACTGGTGAATCCAACAGCTCCCCAGCCTTCACCGCCCATAAAAGAATATGCCACTTCAGCAACGGCCACAACACCGGATGGCAATATTGCACAGGGTACAACCTGGATCAATGATATCAACAGCGATGGTACCGTTCAGTCACAACGGATCGCATCCTATAAAAAATGGTGGACAGGTGTGCTCATCAACCAGGACCGTAGCATCCGGGAAAAGATGTTGTTGTTCTGGATCAACCATTTTGGAAATGAAGCGCTGGAAGTGGGATTCGGGAACTGGATCTACAAACAGCATGATCTTCTCCGGCAGCACAACCTCGGCAATTTCAAACAAATGGTGGATGCCATCACGAAAGATGTTTCCATGCTGCGTTACCTCAACGGATACCTGAATGTGGCCACCGCACCCGATGAAAACTATGCAAGAGAACTGATGGAATTATTTACCCTGGGCAAGGGACCGGGTTCGCAATACACGGAAAACGATGTGAAAGAAGCCGCCAAAGTATTAACCGGCTGGCAGATCAACGGAACAACTTATACATCTGTTTTCAATTCAGCACGACACTCGTCTGTCAATAAAACTTTTTCTTCTTTTTTTAATAACAGGGTGATCACCGGGCGAACCGGTGCTACGGCCGGACAACTTGAATTAGATGACCTGCTGAACATGATCTTTTCCACCCAGGAATGCGCCAAATTCATTTGCCGGAAACTCTACAGGTTCTTTATTTATTATACCATCGACCAGGCTACGGAAACCAATGTGATAGAACCATTGGCAACGATCTTCCGCAACAGCAATTATGATATCAAATCCGTTTTATCCACTTTATTCAAAAGTGAACATTTCTTCGATGTTTTGAACCAGGGTTGTTATATTAAGAGTCCGGCCGATCATGTCATCGGATCTCTTCGTGAAATGAATGTTGCATTTCCCCCGCTCACCGATTGGGATACCAACTATGGCATGTGGAATTTCTTTTATGCCAGTATGAATAATACAGGACAAAGCCTGCATGATCCGCCGAATGTATCGGGCCTGCCCGCCTATTACCAGGAGCCTGCATATCATGAGATCTGGATCAATTCTGATTCATTGCCAAAGCGAAACCAGTTTACGGATACTATGGTAAATAACGGGTTCATCCGCAACGGCCAGCGGGTGGTCTTTAACCTGGTGCCTTATGTACAGCAGTTTTCCAACCCCGGAAATCCCGGCGACCTGATCGATGATGTATTGAAATATATTTTCCGCAATCAATTATCATTTGAATCTAAAAAAGCGATCAAGATCCAGATTCTTTTAAGCAACCAGTTATATGATTATTACTGGACCAATGCCTGGATGGCTTATATTTCAAGTCCGACCACGGCCAATTTCAACGTGGTGAATAACCGGCTCAAACAGTTGTTCCAGTATTTCATGAACCTCTCGGAATACCAGTTGTCATAGATCATTTTTTCCCGCCCGGATCCCGGTGAACCGGCGGGCATCAAAAAAAAGAAAGAAATGAAAAGAAAAGAATTTTTACAAAAAAGCATACCGGCAGCCACCCTGCTGCCGGCGCTGATCAACGGATATTCTGTAAAAGCATTTGGCGCAGACTCACCACTGGTGCAGGCCCTGATGACAGGTATCACCGATACAGATCATGTACTGGTGATCATTCAGCTGGCAGGGGGAAATGATGGCCTGAATATGGTGATCCCCATTTCCACCTACTCCAATTATTTTAATGCAAGAAGCAATGTAGCCATCCCGCAGAACAGGATCTTATCATTGACAGGAACCAGCGCCAGCGGTTTGCATCCATCCATGACCGGTATGCAGGCCATTTTTAATAATGGCAACATGAAAGTGATACAGGCTGTCGGTTACCCGCAACCGAATTTTTCCCATTTCCGCGCCACGGATATCTGGATGAGCGCTTCCAACAGCAACCAGGAAGTGTTCAGCGGATGGGCAGGCCGTTATTTAAATTATGAATATCCCAATTTCCCCACAGGTTATCCCAGTATTTCCATGCCCGATCCGCTGGCTATCCAGATCGGATCAACTACCACATTAACCACGCAGGGACCAATAGTGAATATGGGGATGAGTATTACCAACGCCACATCATTTTATAACCTGATATCCGGTACTACTGATCCTGTTCCTGATACACCGGCCGGTAAGGAATTAAAGTTTATCCGGTTGGTCAATCAGCAAACACAAAAGTATTCGACCGTTATTAAAAATGCAGCCAATGCGGTAACACAGCAGGTAACCTATCCCACTAATAACAGCCTTGGTGATCAGTTAAAAATTGTTGCCCGGTTAATTAAAGGCGGGTTAAAGACCAGGATCTACATGGTGAGTTTTGGCGGTTTTGATACGCACTCGGTACAGGTTAATTCAAGCGATACCACAACCGGAGCACATGCCACCTTATTGCAAAGGGTTTCCGATGCCTGCAAGGCTTTCCAGGATGACCTGGAATTTTTACAGATCCAGAATCGTGTAATAGGAATGACCTATAGTGAATTCGGACGGCGCATCAAATCCAATTCCAGCGTGGGAACCGATCACGGCGCCGCCGCTCCTCTATTTGTTTTCGGAAGCATGGTGCAAAGCGGTGTGCTGGGAGATAATCCGGCCATCCCGGCCAATGCATCTGTGAACGATAATGTTCCGATGCAGTATGATTTCAGAAGTATTTACTCCACGATCCTGGAAAAATGGTTCTGTCTCGATAAAACGGTTGTTGCCGGTTTGTATCCACCGAATATCAACAGCCAGTTACAAACATTACCCTTATTCAAAAACAGTCTTGTCTGCAATGCGGTTACTCCGCCGCCTCCTGATACGGATAAAATCATTTACAATGACCCGCAGCCTTTTACGAACAACACGGTTATCAAATTCAAAACACAGGGCGGGCATACATTGATACAAATTTTTGATACCCTCGGCCGCCTGATCATCACTTTGCTTGAAAAAGATTATCCTGCGGCTATTTCTGACCGGGTTACATTCAATGCGGAAGGTCTTCCTACCGGTATCTATTATGCCCGTTTGCAAAACGGGGTAGTACAAAAAGTTTGGCCGATGCTGAAGGTGAGGTAAAGGATTATACTTTTCAAAATAATAAATGCCCGGTTATTTTCCGGGCATTTATTTTGAAATAAAAGATTTCTCAGTAGTTTTTCAACACAGAGAAAAAGAGGTACAGAGTTACACAGAGTTTAAAAATTCAATTTTATTCTTCCCGGAACAACAAATCATTTATACTCTGTGTTTCTTCGTGTACGCTGTGGTTTTTTATTTAACCACGGAGATCACAGCGCAGCACTGCGTTAATTCTGTGTTCACATGGTTTGCTTTTCAGATGAGTCTCTGATTAATCGGACTGCCGGTGCCCCGCATTCACCCAATCTATGATTTTTTGTTTGTCCGGGAGAGTTAACGGAACATTCGGTGCGGGAGGCATGGGTGTTGGAGTATTGTCAACGGCTCTGGTTTTGATCCGGTCCCAGTTGCTGATAATATTCGCATCCGTATCAAAATTCTTTCCACCATCCAATCCGCCATTAATATGGCAGGGGCCGCAATAACCGCTGCCGCCGCCACCGCTGATCAGTTGTTTAACGGCTGCATACTTGGGACCATAATTCAGGATGGTTATTTGGGAAGTATCCGTACATCCCTTCTGGTTTTTGATCGTCACCACATAATTACCGGGGGCCAGGTTGGAAAAATACCAGGAAGTTTGGTAGCTGCCATTGTTTAATTTGTATGTAATCGTGTCTCCCCGCGGAGCAAGAATAGATATCGTTCCGTTATTGGATGTGCCTACCGATTCCGTATGGGTATGATTGATGGTCACATTATAACCGGCACAGGGATCAGCAATCTGTGTGTCGTTCTTGCTGCATGAATTGACCAGTACAATGGTAACAGCCACCAGGATGGTAATAGTTAGTTTTAATTGCATAGCCGGGTTTTGAATGGTTTACTGCTTCCGGGTTTAAAGGTTCTTTATATTTTGTTCTACAAGATAAAAAAATACATTGAATGCCGGGGATTCAAGGCTGGTTTTATTCTTTACCGGGCAATATTTTAATTGATTTGTAATTCATATGCCATTTATCAAAATTCTGATTGTAACTAAGTTGCAATTTTATTATCTTGTGTCCCCATGAAGACCCGGCCATTCCTGATTCGTTGTGCTGCCATTCTGCTGATCCTGGTTTTTTCCCAGAAATCGGGCACCGGGTTATTTATTCACAGCCTGCTCCATACCGGTAACAAGGCCGGTGAAATTCCGCTGAAGCAAAGTGATCAAGATAAACACCTGGGTTATGCCTGTACCTGTATTGATGATTTTTTAATGCCATTTACCGAAGAGAAGGAACCGGATGCCGTTCAGCCTGTTTTTTATGGGGCAGTCCCTTTTATTTATTTTAAAGAACATATTTCTTTTCATGCTTCCCATTATTCTTCTCTCCGCGGTCCGCCGGCTTTAACCAGTTAAAGTTTCAATACACTTCCGGATGTATACCGGGTTTTTATGTCGTTTCTGATTCTTATTTATTACTTATAAAAGATCGCTTCCTTATTATGGGATCAAAAAAATATAGCCTGTTTTTTTCCTTTTTATTTTTCCTTTCTTTTTCGTTTGCCCAGCCGAAAATTACATTGACCGGGAGAGTCACCGATGCCAAAACGGGGGAAGTATTGGCCGGGGCCAGCGTGTATTTTCCCGACCTGAGAACCGGTGCCGTTTGTAACAATGATGGCAAATATGTTATCTCCAGTTTTTCTGCGGGTAAATTCCTGGTAGAAGTAAGTCACCTGGGTTATTCTTCCGTTATCGAATTGATAGATGCAGGGAGTAATACACAGAAAGATTTTAAACTGGATCCCACGGTGGTGGAAAATGAAACGGTAACCGTAACCGGGGTTTCATCTGCAACTTCCACCAGGCGAACAGCCATCCCGGTTAATATCATAAAAAAGGGAAACCTGTTCAACAATGTTTCAACAAACCTTATTGACAATTTAGCAAAAACTCCGGGTGTGGCCCAGGTAACAACAGGCCCCGCCATCTCGAAACCTTTTATACGCGGTTTGGGATATAACAGGGTGGTCGTTGTGAATGACGGAATCCGGCAGGAAGGGCAGCAATGGGGTGATGAGCATGGAATAGAAATCGATGAACTGAACGCAAGCCGGGTGGAAATATTAAAAGGACCCGCATCATTGATGTATGGGAGTGATGCATTGGCCGGCGTGGTCAATATCATTTCCATTCAGCCTGCACCGGAAGGCCATACCCGGGGAAATATCCTGGGAGCATTTCAAACCAATAACCGGCAGCGAAGCCTGCACGCTGATATCGGTGGAAACAGCAACGGATACATCTGGGGTATTAATGGTTCATACAAAGCGGCAATTGACTATAAAAACAAATTCGACGGGTATGTTTTTAATTCGAGGTTCAATGAAAAAGATTTTGGCGGTTATATTGGTATGAACAAGAGCTGGGGCTTTATCCATTTGTATGTGAGTAAATTTGACCAGCACCCGGGTTTGGTGGAAGGAAACCGGGATAGCATCACCGGCCGGTTTTTGAAACAGGTAGACCGGGCCGGGGTTGTACAGGAAGAAATAGCAACGGATGCTGATTTCAGGTCAACCAGTCCTTCTGTTCCCCGTCAAAGAATTCAGCATTTCAAAATGGCTGCCGATAATAGTTTTCATATGGGCAAAAACAGGCTAACCATCGTGTTGGGATACCAGAAAAACCAACGGCAGGAATTCGGCAATGTTTTGGATCCCGGCGAGCAAGAGTTATTCTTTGACCTGGGAACGGTGAATTACAGCCTGCAATATCATTTGGCGGAACGGAAAAACTGGAAAACAACGGTCGGTATCAATGGCATGCAGCAAACCAATAAGAACAAAGGATTACAGCAACTGATACCGGAATACGACCTGTTTGATATCGGCGGGTTTGTGTACACCCGGAAAACTATTAACAAACTGACAATAAGCGGCGGTCTCCGTTTTGATAACCGTTCACTGAATTCAAAAGAACTGGCAGAGGGTCCACGCATGAAGTTCCCGGCATTCAAAAAAAATTTTTCCAATTTATCGGGAAGCGCGGGGTTTGCATATGAAGCCGGAAAAATTGTAACATTGAAATTTAATATAGCCCGTGGTTTCCGGGCTCCCCATATCACGGAGCTCAGCGCAAACGGGGTTCATGAAGGATCATTCCGATACATCTATGGCGATGTCAATCTCAAATCCGAAACAAGCTTGCAGGCCGATGCCGGTTTCATCGCCAACACGGATCATGTTTCTTTCCAGTTAAATCTGTTCAGTAACTCCATTCAGCATTTTATTTTTCTGCATAAACTTACTTCGTTGAACGGTAATGATTCAATCATACATGTCAATGGAAATGACTTCAGCGCCTTCCGGTATGGCCAGCACAATGCCAGCCTTTCAGGGATTGAATTCAACCTGGATATTCATCCGCACCCGCATGACTGGCTTCATTTTGAAAATACTTTTTCCTGGGTCAGGGGAGTTTTATCAGAGCCCGAAGGCGGCAGCAAAAATATTCCGTTTATCCCTGCGGCCCGGCTGATCAGTGAGATAAAAATTGGTTTTTTGAAAAAAGGTAACCTTATCAAAAACTGTTTTGTAATGGTTGAATCAGATAATACGTTCGCACAAAACAAACCTTTTACCGGTTTTAATACTGAAACACGAACACCCGGCTATTCTTTGCTTAATGCGGGGATCGGGGGAGATATTTCCGGCAAAGGAAAAACAGTAGCCAGTCTTTTTCTTGCTGCTAATAATATTACGGATGTGGCCTGGCAGAATCACCTCAGCAGGCTGAAATATGCGCCGGAAAATACGGTTACGGGAAGAAAGGGAATTTATAATATGGGCCGCTCCTTCATGCTCAAGCTGAATATTCCATTGGATATTTACAGGAAGGAAAAATAAATCAGCCCGGGGTGTGAACAGGATGTTGTCATATACCAGGGCAGACGCATTAAAATCGGTAAATACTGCACACGGATAACAAAGATTTTTTTAATCTCATGCTTAAACAAGCCATCATTGTTGAATACAAGACTTACTTAAACTGATTTTCACGGGTTTATTCTGCGAAGCAGGATAAGGAATCCGTTTTCATCCCTGCCCGTCCGGTCAGGCGGGCGTTCTACCCGTGTCATCCGTGTTCCATTTTTTCAATTCAAACGGAATTTATAATTGCTTTTATGCATCTGCCCTGTGTCATATACCGATAACGGGGCATTTAATAATTTTTGTCTTTACATTTGAATATGGAGATCACATTCAATACACCCGCCCTTTTATTCCCCGCTATCAGTCTGCTCCTGCTGGCTTATGGCAACCGTTTCATAGCATTAGCCAACCTGGTGCGCAAATTACACGATGAGTATATCAGCGGGCACAAAAGCAAGATCCTGCTGCAGCAGATAAAAAACCTTCGGGGGCGCATCAATCTGATCCGTTACATGCAGGGACTGGGTGTATTCAGTTTTCTTTGCTGTGTAGGTTGCATGTATTGCCTGTACCGCGGATGGGGCCAGGCGGCTGAATATATTTTTGCCGCGAGCCTCTTAAGCCTGCTGGTGTCGCTGATCATTTCCCTGGTGGAGATTATCAGGAGCACGAATGCGATCGAACTGGAACTAAGCGATATCGAAGAACTTGAAAAATCAAATTTTTTCACCGACCTGATATCAAGGGAAAATGATAAAAAAGAAATGTAGATTTACCGGGTTGAAACGGAGCATACACATATTATTTGTTTTAACAACAGGAATCATACTATCTGTTGCCTGCTCCAAAGGAGGAACTGCATCCAACAATAACGGGGGCGGCGTTTCCCATCCACCTCCCGCACCCAATGATACCACGGCGCCTGTACTCACCATTAATACACCAGCGGCCAACCAGGTTTTTAGCAGCGGTAATGTCATCAATGTGACCGGGAGGATCACCGATGACCTGGGTCTTTTCCAGGGCCTGATCAGGATCACGAATGATGCCAATGGAGCTTTGTTAAAAGAACAAGCCTATGAAATTCACTATGTGCTTTCCTACGATTTTAGTTTGTCCTATACGGCCAATGTCACGGTGCCCTCCGATTACACGGTAACAGTTTCATTCGGTGACCATGGCTATAACAGCACCACCAAATCGGTAAAAGTGAAAGTGAATCCCTGACGCAGATGACGACTGTTAGATGATGGTTTTTTTAAGAAGTACAATTCATTAAAGTTGTAGTTATTCCCTGCAGAAGAACCGGCCGGTTTTGTTGAAGTATTTCGCAATAAAGCACTTTCAACTGTCATCTGTCAGTTATCATCTAAACTAAAAGCTCTTTAAGATCTTTAAAACATGATACCAGCTGCCGCCATTGTAAACTTCTTTTAACCCTTTTCCTTTCATGACATTTACTGCATTGCCGCTTCTCGCCCCCGATGCACAGCAAAAAACTACGGGCCGGTTCATGTTCTTTATCCTTTCTGCATTCGCAGCGATCCTGTCCAAAGGAATATTGATCGATTCCGGCACCTTTCCCTGGTCAAATTCCTGCGGGGTTCTTACATCAATGACGATGGCGCCGCGGCGTAAAGCCTCTTTGACTTTATTGCCGCCAAATCCTAAAAAAGAAAGTAAGCTCATATGCAAATTTTTATCAACGATGGTCAGACGGGGACCGTCAGACCTTCATTAAGCAACACTTATTTTATTTTTTCGCTCACCAATCTGTTGTCTCCACATGGCAAAGTACAATCCTTTTTCCTGCAACAGGCTTTCATGATTGCCTGTTTCCACCACATCGCCTTTTTCCAATACATAAATACGGTCTGCATGCATAATAGTAGACAGGCGGTGTGCGATCAGTATGGTGATCTGGTTCCCCATTTGTGAAATATCCCGGATGGTATCCGTTATTTCTTCTTCCGTCAATGAATCCAGCGCAGAGGTGGCTTCATCAAACAAAAGCAATTTAGGATGGCGCAACAGGGCCCGTGCAATGGATAACCGTTGCTTTTCACCACCGGATAATTTCAATCCGCCTTCCCCGATCATGGTATCAAGACCTTTTTCCGCTCTCGATAATAAATTCTGGCAGGCTGCTTTGTTCATGGCTTCAAGCAGGTCTTCATCTTTGGCAGATGGATTAACAAACAACAGGTTTTCTTTAATAGTGCCGCTGAAAAGATTGGTATCCTGCGTTACAAAACCGATCTGGTTACGGAGATCGTCAAAGCGCAATTCAGTTTCATCTAAATTATTGTACAAAATCTTTCCCTGCTGCGGCCGGTACAATCCGACCAGTAATTTCATCAGCGTGGATTTGCCGCTGCCGCTCGGCCCCACGAAAGCGATCGTTTCACCAACCTTTACATCAAAACTGATATCGTTAATTGCTTTCTGCGCTGCGGTCTGGTGCTGGAATCCCACATTCCTGAAGGACAGCGTTAAAATATTTCCCAAAGGTTTGGGATGCACGGGGTCCAGCTCCGGGGTTTTTTTCATCAGGGTATCAAAATTATTCAGCGATGCTTCCGCTTCCCGGTAAGACAAAAGAATATTGCCGATTTCCTGGAGGGGACCAAAAACAAAAAATGAAAAAATCTGCATGGTCACCAGCTGTCCCGCATCCATTTGCCCTTTAAAGATCAGGGCCATTAAGATAAAGAGGATCACTTGTCTTAATGTGTTCACCATGGTGCCCTGGATAAAACTGATACTGCGGATCCGTTTTACCTTGGTTAGTTCAAGCCCGAGTATTTTATATGTATTCTTGTTCAGGCGCTGTACTTCCTGCTGGGTTAAACCAAGGCTTTTTACCAATTCAATATTGCGGAGCGATTCGGTGGTGGAACCGGCCAGGGCCGTTGTTTGCCCGACGATATTCTTCTGAATGCTCTTGATCTTCTTGCTTAGTTTATTGGTGATAAAGGTCAGCAGGAAAATACCAACAAGGTAAGCAACCGGTATCCTCCAGTTGATAAAGAGGGCTGCATAAATGAAAACAAAAAATACGCCTACGATCACACCAAAAAGAATATTGATGAAATTGATCATGAATTTTTCCACATCACTCCTT
>CAZQGZ010000031.1:0-25263 GCA_964592935.1 uncultured Chitinophaga sp.
TATAAAACCCCAGGCTGCTCTGCCAGGATTCCGGTGTATTGGAAAAACGGCTTGCAAACTCGCCGCCTGAATTTATTCCATGCGCCACATAGGTATTCAGGATAAGTTTTTTATTCGTTACATCAATAATGTATAAACGTTTCCTTTTTGATGACTGGCTAAGATCGCAGATGGTCAAATAACCGGCGCGGCTGATCATGTTGTTTTCCAATAAATGCCGGTAACCTTTCCAGGCATGGTCAAAGGCTTCCATGGACAAACCCCATTGCTGCAATTGTATGTTATTATATAAATCCGAAGCATCAGCAGGTGCAAAACCGGTAACCGGGATGATTGGAGAAGAGAACATCGAAGCTGCAACAGGAACGTTGCCTGTATATTCTCGCGGGATCATGGTAAAAGAGGTACACAGAAATCCCATGGAAACTGGAATAAAAAATTTTCTCACTCGGGGTACGGTTTTTCTTCCGGGGTAAAAATCTTTTTAGATTTTTTTCCGCCGGATTGGATTTATAAACGCAAGGCGCTGCAAAATATTATACGGATTCTGATTATGCAAGCATTAAATTTTTCATTTTTATCTTTTGCGAAGAAATACTAAGAATTGAAATTACTTATACAGGGAATTCTACGAAACAGGAAGCCTTTACAATCTAAAAACGCCCCATTCACCATTCGCTATTCACCATTCACCACCTCAGTTCTCCATGATCTTACCGATCTCTCTTTGCTTAATGACAAATTCACTGGAATAAATTTTCAGCAGCAGCATAAATAATGAGATCAGCAGCGGTCCAAATATCAAGCCGATAAATCCAAAGAGGTTTAACCCGATGATTACGCCGAATACGGTGGTCAGCGGATGTACATTGCCCAGTTTCTTCAGCAATGAAAAACGCAAAACATTATCCACGGTACCGATGACGCCAAAGCCATAGATCGTCATCGCAATGCCCTGCCAGGTCTGGTCGTTGGCAAAAAAGATAATGATCAACGGAATATAGGCCAGGGCCGCACCGATCACAGGCAGCATGCCGGCAATGCAGGTAACGCCAAACCAGAAGAAGGGTTCTTTCACACCGATGACCAGGTAACCGATCAGTCCAACCACGCCCTGCGCAAACGCCACGAGGGGGATTCCGATGGCATTGGACACTACCATGGTATTTACTTCTTTACTGATCTTTGTTACATTCTCATCCTTCAGCGGGATGTATTCATAAAGCGCGTCTTCCATTTTTCTTCCGTTCACCAGCATGAAATATAAAATAAAATACATGAAAAAGATGGTGGTGAGGGTGTTGAACGTGGCGCCGAGGATCTTTGGCAGGCTTTGTGCTATGGTGCCGCCCAGCTTATTGATATTTTCTTCGCTGGTCAGTGTAACATTGAACTGTGATTCGATATTGGCGACAACTTTTTTTAATGCCTGCACCAGTTCTTCCGAATGCTGTATGGCATAATTGATCTTGGAAGAAAGCATGTTGACCAGCAAGGCCACCGGCAGCAGGATAACGATCATGGAGGCCAGCATCAGTAAGACAGAGGTCCATCCCGGGCGCCACTTTTTCTTTTCGGTGAGATAAAACATTCCCCGGCGGAGCAACACATATAAAGTAATTGCGCCGAGTACAGCGGGAACAAAGGTGTAAAGCTGGAAGAACAGGATGATGGCGAGTAATAAGATAATTACGATAAAAAAAAATTGCCGTATCCGGTTCTGGTCTATGACATGGTTGCTCATAATATAAGATGTACCACTAAGGTAAAAATGTTTTTGCCACGAATTGCACGAATGAATACATTTAAATATAATTTTTGTCACAGCCCCGAATACTTGAGTCTTGTTTGTTGATTCTTGATTCTTGAGTCTTTTTCTTCGAAATAAAAAAGACTCAAGAATCAAAAAACAAGACTCAAATTTCAAGTTTTGCGACCGAATGCCACTGCCGACTACACTTTCACCTCCTTCCACTTCCCCTTCTTAAAATAATACCAGGCCATCAGCGCCAGCACGGATTCAGCAACAGGGATAGAAATAAAAGCGCCCGCCACTCCCATCTTAAAAACTTTGACAAGCAGGTAGGCCAGCGGGATCTGGAAGAACCAGAAGCAAAGTAAATTGATCCGCGTAGGTGTTTTGGTATCACCGGCTCCGTTCAGCGCCTGCATCATCACCATTCCTATTCCATAAAAAATATAACCGGCACCAATGATCTGTAATGATTGAGCTCCATAATGAAGGTCTTCGGGCACGCTGGTGAAAATGCGGATGATCGGGTGCGCAAAAAAGATGAAGAGCAACATGACGCCCGACATGAACAAGGCATTGTATTTGGTGGTGAGCAAAACACTTTTTTCTGCACGGTCCGGTTGTTTGGCCCCGAGATTTTGTCCAACCAATGTGGCCGCCGCATTGCTCAGGCCCCAGGCCGGTAAAATAAAAAAGACCACATTGCGGATGGCAACCTGGTACCCGGCTGATGCATGGGTGCCGCCGGTGACCGCCACTAATTGCGACAGTACGATCCAGCTTCCCGAGGCAATGATGAATTGAAAAGTAGCGGGCCAGGCAATTTTCACCAGCGACTTCATCAGCGGGAAATCAATGATAAAATGTTCTCTGCGCAGGTTGATGTTTCCTTTTTTATTACTGAACAAATGATAACACTGATACAACACGCCCATGCCCCGTCCAATGGTGGTGGCAATGGCAGCGCCTTTCAATCCGAGTTCGGGGAATGGTCCCCATCCGTTGATCAGCGCGGGGCAAAGGAAAATATTGATCAAACTGGCGATCCACAAACTACGCATGGCTATGGCCGCATTACCGGCGCCCCGGAAAATTCCATTGATGAGAAAAAGCAGAATAATGACGAGGCTTCCTCCCAGCATGATGCGGGTGAAGATGGTTCCATCTTTCACAACTTCGGGTGTGGCACCCATGATGCGCAAAATGTCCGGTGCAAAGATCAAACCGGCCGTACTGATAAAAACTGTTGCAAGGATGGACATGATCAGTGCCTGCATACCCGCATGGGCAGCCGCATCCGGATTTTTTTCACCCACTCTTCTTGCTACCATAGCAGTGGCCGCCGTGCTTAAACCAATAGCGAGCGAATAAACAAGTGTTATGACCGATTCGGTTAATCCCACTGTTTGCGTGGCATTGGATCCGAGTTTGCTTACAAAGAAAATATCCACGACAGCAAAGACAGATTCAAGGCTTAGTTCCAGGATCATCGGAATGGCCAGAAGGATGATAGCCACCCGGACATTGCCGGAAGTGTAATCATATTCGTTGCCCCTTAATGATTGTTTGATGAGCGCAAAAAAATGAGATAGTTTATTATTATATGTTGGTTGAGACATGATTGAAAATGTTTTGACCCTTCGCCGTGCTCTGGTTGACAAAGCCGGCAGGGATAAATGAAAATAAAATTAAATAATGAATTACTGCAACAGTTCGATGCTATTTGCAGTTCAGGCTGTACTATTCTGGTTCTTAAATTGGGGTCGAACCATTCCGCATTTCATATTCCTTGAATTGAAGAGGGCAAAAGTAGGGATTTTTAATATTTGAAGGAAGAAAAATACAGCCAGTCTTTAAAACGATTCACTTCTTAAACCCGATCCTCCCCCTCTCCTCCTACCTCTTCTTTGCTCTCGATTCATCCAGTAAATTCTCAATGGCTTTATAAATGGATGAAAGCTGAATGTCATGCCTGCCTGCCATCAGGCAGGATCATTGATGCGCTCATGTATTTGCCGGAGTTGTTCCCTGGTATCGCTCTCTTGTAACAGGATCCGCCGGATCTCCGCAAAAGCCCGCATGATGGCAATATTCATTTGGATGGCCTTTTCTGAATTCAATATCCCGCTTAACATGGCCACTCCCTGTTCGGTAAAAGCATAAGGAGGATATTTGGAATACTTGCCAGGCCATTTCTCAAAGGTCACAATTTGTGACCTTTGAGCCGGAACGGTGTATGCGGTCACAATTTGTGACCGGATGAATTCCCACTCCTGGAGATTAAGGCGAAACATGAAATCTCCGGGGAATCGTTTGATATTTCTTTTTACAGCCTGGTTCAGTACTTTGGTTTCTACCTCATAAAGATCAGCCAGGTCGAAATCCAGGAGCACTCTTTCACTCCTAATTTCATAAATGCGGTTTTGGATGCTGCGGATAATCTGCATGAGCATGGCTTAATGACAAGCAAAATACTATTCAGATCAAAATTCTTTATGATGTTTTCACCACCAATTTCGGGGAAAATATGGGAAACTGTCACTTGTAAAGAGGATCAGAACAAAAAGTCATCGTAATAATTATTATCTATCCCTCATTTCATCTCTCTTGCCTTATCCTTAAAAAAATCATAAGCCGCCACATGGCCATTTTGAAGATCGAACACCAGCAACACATTTACTTCTCCTGAACCCAGGTTTTTATTATCCGTGCCCGTCACCACCAGCTTATTGCCGGGTAATTGCCAGTCATAAAATTCTTTCAGACCCGTATTCGTGGTCCATAATTTTTCTCCATTAAAACGGATACGGGTTAGCTGCACGATACCTTCACGGCCAACCATGTCTTTATGAACAATTAAAAAACCATCAGGTAGTCGGACAGGGAAACCGGTCTCTTTACTCAATAAGAATCCGCCCTGTAAATACACGGCATTAAGTATTTTCTTTTTCTCATCATCAACAGTCCAATAATTGTTTTTTAAATAAAGTGAACTTGTATATAATTTATTCCTGGCTGTTTCGTCGTTATTGGATTCATAACGAAACCTGTCCCCGGTCTTTTGAATTTCATCGCTGCTGTACAAACCATACCAGGTGCCGCCAATGGTATCACTGTTAAACTTCATGCCGCTGTATCCGCTGCCGTTCCTCCGCACCTGTTCCCGGGCTCTCTTCAGATCATCCTCCGCACTTTTTTCCTCCCTTGCTTCGTTAACGATTTTTTCCAAACTGTCAAGAAGCAGGTCATATCGCCGGGTTTCTCTTTGTAAAATTTGGGTACTGTCCCGGTATTGTTTCACAGTTAATTTTCTTTCGTTATACAACCTGTTGTTTTCCCTGAAACGGTTATAAATATCTTCTTTCTCTTCCCTTGTTTGTTCCTTAAGCCTCTCCGGTTCTTTTATTTTTTTATCAGCGTCTGCTTCCCCGGTGTTGTCCTCATCAAGCGCTTTGGCCACCAGGGTCGAAGTGTTTAAACTGTATTTCACACCGTCGGCTGCTGTAATAAATATTTCTTTTGTATCCGCGTCAAAATCATAATAACGCCTTTCTTTAATGAGCTTTCCCTTTAAAGCCGGGTTTTTTGTTTCGATCATGGCGGCATCGGCTGTTTTTTCCAGCGTGAAAGGATCATAGGCGAGGAGTTCTCCCACAAACAGCCAGGCATGATTGCCGGCTGCACCAAGGATCTCGATCGGGAAATTTTTGACATCGCGATGATGCTTTATTTTTTGCGATTTGATTTTTGCCGCCGTTGCCAGGTCATTGGACTGGGCATAATACGTAGTGCTGACCGATTTATTGACCACACCACCATTGCGTCTGTAGGAAACCGTTTTGTCCAATTGCACCAGGGAAAAAATTACTCCCTTTCCTTCTTTCTCAAATACTAAAAACTGTGAGGCAGATGAAAAAGAACTGCCCCCGATGGCTGCCCTTTCATCAAATTGCGAAAGACAGGAACGTAATAAATAAATAAAACCAAACACCATGAGGGCAACAGCCAGTATCACAGAGATGGTGATGCGCCTGGTCATAAGAGTAGTTTGGATAAAGATAAAACAAGGGATATTTTTTCCCCTTTATTGTTTTACCGGGTTTGCCAGCGAATCAGCAGGCGGCACTTCAACCAATACCGGGTGTTTGACGCTTATCAATTCAACTTCAAACGTCAGGATGGAATTGGCAGGTATCCCTTTCGGGTTGCCTGAACTGCCGGGTCTTGATTGCGTACCGTAAGCCAAAGGGGAAGGGATATAAAAAGTTGCTTTTGATCCTCCTCTTAAAAGGGCATAACCTTCATCCCATCCTTTAATTACCATTCCCCTTCCCAACACAAATTGATAAGGCTGCACATGATAAAAGGATGTGTCCTCATTACTGTCAAATTTGGTTCCGTTCAGTAAAGTGCCTGTATAATTCACGATCAGCGTATCACCGGGCAGGGCCTGGTCGCCGGTTCCTTCCCGGCTGATCAAATAATACAGGCCGGATGCGGTCTTCACCGGGGAAATTTTGTTTTTTGCAAACCAATCTTTCAGGATCTTGTCATCCTTGATCATTTGCCTGGCCGCCGCTGCTTTTTGTTTGGCCTCCTGCTCTTTGATCTGTTTCATGAACGCTTCATTCTGCTCTTTCTGCACCTGCTCCTTTGATTTGATGGAAACGAGTTTTATGAAATACTGCAGCTTTCCTCCCGGTTTTATAAAATCAGGTTTCTTCACCTTCGAGTTCTTATAAATAGCTTCTGCATCAGCAAGGCAAACCAAACTGTCACCGGGAGTCATCAGCATGATCGCTTCAATAATATCACCCGTAAAAGCGGGTTTGTTCACACCATAAACAGCTGGTTTTCCTTTATTGGCTACGGATGTGCTGTAGATCGGTTTGTTTTCATAAGCTGTTTGCATGTTGACCGAGATCTGGTCGCCTTCCTGCGGGTGAAGTTTGCCGGGTTTATCAATGATGAATGAATATGACAACTGCGGGTTGATCTTTTTATAATTATACGGGGGAGTTGTTACCTGCGCATGGACAAAAAATGATAACAAACAACAGGCGGAAAACAAACGGATCTTTAATAACATATGAAATTGATTTACAATCCCGGTCTTTTTTGTATGGATATTTCAACAGATAAAGATAAAAAAAAGCTCATTGTATTGTAACGAAAAAATAACCTGTCTGTCTGGCCAGGGTTTATTTTAACTGCAGCTGTTTCTCCTCATACACGATGATCTCCGGTTTTTCTTTGTACAATATTATTTTCCCGGTGATGCAAACTTCCTTGTCCTTATAAAATACTTCCGGCGGGGCAATAAATTTTTCCCGGGCATCCGCCCATATCACGATGGTAAGTGGTGCATTGGGATATGCGCCCCCGGCATTGAGTAAAGTGGGAGTTCCTTTGCTACGGTCTAAAAAAATTCCACCATAAATCCTGGTACAAACGGTGACCGAATCGCCGATATGCTGATTCAATGAATCTATTGAAACCTCCTTTTGTGCCTGTGTTACAAAAACCAGTAATATTCCTATGATCGCCGCTAACCCTTTTTTCATCATCGTTTTTGTAAAGATAACGCTTCGGGATTTCCTCTTTACTATTTATTAACTTTCTTTCCTGACATTCCCCTGTATAGGGGCGGGCTTAACAAATTTTAACGGACCCCCTTTCTGTAAAAAGCAGATAAATTGTATCTTACTTACGTCAAACTATAATAACATGAAAAAATGTTTCTTCATTCTGCTGGCGATGATAGCTTTTTCATCACTTACCCGGGCGCAAAAAGTATTTTCTGTTGATTACAGCAGCCAGGCCGATGTAAAAGTATTTGTAGTGAAATATGAAAGCCAGGCTGACCTGAAAGTGTTTAAAGTGAAATATGAGAGCCAGGCCGGGGATAATGACGGCAAATGGTTTTTTACCGAATACGGCAGCCAGGCCAAAAAGAAAATTTATTTCGTCGATTACGAAAGCCAGGCCGATCTTAAAATATTTTTTGTGGAATATGAAAGCCAGGCCGGCTGGAGAAATAATTCGAAAAAAAGTTTGATGTATTAAATTTGTTTCCTGTTATCCGACGTTTTCTGAAATGAACTGTATGTTCAGCAGAAATTTTTCAGAATAACAGATACTTCAATAAAGCATTTCAATTTACTCAGAGAATAACAGGAGTTTATTTTCCCAGCCCTTCCATATACCGGATGATGACACGACGGATGTCGGATCGCGGATCACTCATGTCTGTAAATGCCGGGTAAACTTTTACAATTCCCGGGTTATCTTTTGTCAGGAAACCCATATTGGCTTCCCCGCCTGTCATTAAAAATTCGGTGATGGCAATTTTGAATACCCGGCCGGTATCTATTTGCATATTTTTATAATTCCAGCTTCCGTCACCTTCATTGAATGTAATGGCGGGAGAATACTGCAGGAACCCGCCGATACCCTTATTTTTTTTACTGGTTTCCAGGATCTTCAACAACAAACTTCCTTTTATATCCACTTCCATCACCGATCCGCCGAAAGGAAGACTCCGGATAATATCATACTGCGTCACGGGCATTTGTAAAATATCATCCACCCTTATTGACCCGGAATTGATCAGCACCGCATCCGCCGCAGGGGATGCTTTTTCCATCGCAGCCACAATAAGCCGGGTAAAATTGGTTGGCTGCGTCCTGATATACGCTTCCCTTCCATCCAGCGCTTCACCCCGCTGCATGATTATTTTATGGGCATCAAAGCCAATGGAGGCATAGTTATTCTCCGCAATGTCCATCCATTTTTTCACCACAACATTTGTTATACTGTCAATGGCTGTTTTTTCATCAACTATTTTCAATTCCGTTTTTACCAAAAGCTCTTTACTTTTTTTTGTAAGGCTGATATCAATGAAATAGGCCGACCGGGCATTGGCATCGGCCTTTGTGATATATACATTTCCGATTTTGGCATAATGACGTTCATGCTCGTGACCACCCATGATCAGGGTCAGCCCCGGGATCTGCCTGGCCAGTTTGATATCATCATCCAGCGACTGATGGGTGATGGCCACCACCGCATCGCAGGAATCTTTGATCAGGTCATAAGCTTTTTGTGCCGATACAAACACATCCGTATAACTGACATAGGGAGCCGTATTGAAGGGAAGGGTAAGACCGATAAACCCGATCCTTGCTTCCGTGCCATCCGCATCTTTTACCGGCATGATAAAAGTTTCGGGGAAGGACTCAACGGTTTGATTTTTATTTTTATTGAAGGCGGAAATGATATTAACTTTTTTATGAAAAGTGTTGGTGGATATCCACCGGAATGAAGATTCATTGATCCGGCTCTGCAATTCGGCTTCGGTAATATCAAATTCATGGTTGCCAAAAACAACCAGGTCCATTCCCGCCGTGTTCATGGCTTCCACCATTTGTTTGCCCCGGATCCTGCTTCCTTCATATTTGAGACTGTTATAAACAGAGGGACTGAGAAAATCACCCGACAACACCAAAAACGTATTTTTATTTTCCCGGAGCTTTTCTTTTTTTAAAGTGGCCACCCGGGCCATACCACCCACTTTGCCGTTTTCAAGCGGGGCTATTTCATATACATCATTTATCTGCACAAAACTGATGTCGATCTTTCCGTCATCTTTGGAAACAGTGGTATGACGGGAAGGATTACAGGAGATCATTCCGATAAACGGCCATAGCATCAGCCATTGCAATATTCTTTTCATAACCATTTTTTTTGTGAATCAACCCCGAAGATATCCGATAAGTTTTACTTTATGTCATGACCGGGATCATGACCCCCATTGATGGGTATTATCCGGCCCGCCGGTAAAAAAAACAGGATCTGCCGGCTCAAAATTTCATGATCTGTATCATAAAAATTTTCCCCGGATTTATTGTATCTTTCATGACACTTTACCTTATCAACTGACTTTTTTTTCCCTCTTATGAAAATCTCCGGACCTCGCCCTTTGAAATGAATCCATTGCTGACCCAATAAATTATTACGTTTATAAAAATGTAATGTGAAAGTAATTTTTACTTTACTGCTGGGTATTATCTCAGTTGCCGTTCCGGCGCAACAAAAAACAGAACCTGTCCGGGTGGAAGCGTTTCGCCTTGCCGATTCTAAATTCCGGTTTGTTGACAAAATAAATAAAAAGCCTGTTAATGAATATGTGTGGGAAGAAGCTGAACCCTTTGTGAATGGCTTTGCAAAAGTTTATAACCAGGATGGGTGGACATTTGTCAATGGCCGGGGTACCCGGGTTTCCAAAAACGGTTACGGCCAGGTCAGGAATTTTAAAAATCATTTAGCCGCAGTTAAGCGAAATTCGAAATGGGGTTTTATCGATGAATCGGGAAATGAAGTGATCAGCCCGGTCTTTGATTTCGTGCATGATTTCGCAAAAAACCTCGCTGCTGTTTATGATGGTAAGGAATGGCGATTCATAAACAGGTCGGGAATTTTTGTAGCAGATGCCGACCAGGATTGGTTATCTCAGAACCGGGAGCTGATCAAAAAAAATTATACGCAAAGCAGACCATTTGCATCAAACAATGCCGGCAATAACCTGGCTGATAATAATCTTTTTCCAGGAACCAATAAGCAGGAACCCGGAGTGGTTGAAGCCGGAGGCTGCCCGCCCAATATAAGTTTTGAAAATGGTTCATTTGCGAACTGGTCATGCTTCATCGGATCAACAGCCTGCGTGGGCGGTGTCAATACAACAACACTTAATCCCTCTGCTCCCATTCCCAACCGGCATACATTAATTACAAGAGCAACTCCTTCCGCATTGGACCCCTGGGGGTTTTTCCCTACAAATCCGCCGGATGGCAGTAATTTTTGTGTAAGGCTGGGAAATGCAATAAATGGAGCCCAGGCAGAAAGGATCAGTTATACGGTAACTGTTCCTTCCAATGCCACCAATTATTCCATTACGTATCGTTATGCAGTGGTCTTCCAGGACCCCAGTCACCTGTATTGTGAACAACCGAGATTCAGCGCCAAATTGTTTGATCCATTAACCAACTCTTATCTGCCCTGCGGAACGTATGAGTATGTTTCTACGGGAAGTATTCCGGGTTTTTTGAATTCACCGCTTGATCCGGATGTTAAATACAAACCCTGGTCGGAAGCTTTTATTAACCTCACTCCCTATGCAGGAAGAACCCTGGACCTTGAATTTACAACCGTCGACTGTACCCGCGGAGGTCACTGGGGTTATGCCTACCTGGATGTGGATGATAATTGTAATCTTACAGCTTCTGTTCAATATAATTGTACGCCGCCCAACATTACGATATTGACAGGGCCACCGGGTTTCCAGTTTTATAATTGGTGGGATTTTAATTTTTCTACTTTACTGGGAACAGGCCAGACATTAACGCTTAACCCGGGTCTTCCGATCGGAACCAATTTATGGGTGGAGGTTCTACCATACAGCGGGCTCGGTTGCCGGGATACATTGCCAGTTACGATTGTGGCTACATGGCCTGTCGCTGATTTCACTTTACCTGCTGCGCAATGTTTAAGCGGGAATAATTTCACTTTTACAAGTACATCCACGGTGGCCTCCGGTTTCTTTACAGCGTATGACTGGGACTTCGGCGATGGGAATACCGGGAGCGGGATAACCGTTAATCATTCTTATGCTGCCGCCGGTTCTTATCCGGTCAAATTAGTTGTTACAACAAATAACAATTGCAGGGACAGCCTCACCCGGGTGGTTGTAGTTTACCCGCAACCAACCGCCAATTTTAACCCGCCTTCGGGCCAATGCCTTACAGGAAATAATTTCAGTTTCACCAGTACATCTGCCATGGCAGGCGGAACTATAGTTTCGCAACAATGGGATTTCGGCGATGGAAATACGGGAAGCGGAATAAATGTTAATCATTCTTATACAACGGCAGGTTCTTTTTCTGTCAAATTAGTGGTTACATCAGACCGGGGATGTAAAGACAGTATGACAAAAACCGTTAACGTGTACCCACAACCGTTAGCAGCTTACAACCAGCCCGCCGCCCAGTGTTTTACCGGGAATAATTTTTCTTTTACCAGCAATTCAACAGTTACCGGCGGTTTGATCACCAGCCATAACTGGAATTTCGGGGACGGGAATACCGGGAATGGAATGAATGTTACACATAGGTATGCGGTGGCAGGCACCTATACTGTAAAACTGGTAGTGACCACCAATAATGGATGCAAAGACAGTGTCAGTAAAACAGTCATTGTGTATGCGGACCCTATTCCTGGTATTATTGCGGACAGGCCACTTGTTTTTTGTGCGGGTGACAGCGTGCATCTTCTTTCCAATTCTTTAGCAGGCAGCGGGATTATCACGGGTTTGCAATGGTATAAGGGAGGTGTTCCTACTCCCGGCGCCACAGGTACCATGATCACTGTATTTCAATCAGGAAATTACCAGCTGGAAGTAACCAATAGTAATGGATGTAAAAAATTAAGCGGGGTCGTCGCGGTCATCGTTAACCCGTTGCCGGTTGGATCAATTGTGCTGCCCAATAATAATTTTATTTGCGATGGAACACCTGTAATACTTCATGTGAACGGTGCGGGAAATAGTTTTCAATGGTATATGAATGGCATCCTGGTCCCCGGCGCTACGGGTCCGGATTACTCCGCGTTGATACCGGGTTTATATACGGTACAGATGACATCGCCACAGGGATGCAGGAACATGGCATCAGGATCTGTCAATCTCTCCTTGTTGAAAAAACCGGTACCGGCTTTTGAATTTCCCCTTGTTTGTGCCGGGATGGTCATCCAGTTCACCAACCAGAGTGATACGGCATTTTCCGGTCCCGTCAACTGGCTTTGGGATTTTGGAGATGGTTATCAATCCGCTTTGTTAAACCCGGTACATACTTATACTACAGGTAATGATTATTCTGTTGTGATGAGTATTACACCGGTCATTTGCCCCAATCTCTTTACATCGCTCACCCGAATTGTACATGTTGAAAAACCGAGGCCGGGTATCCGTTATCCTGTTATCAATGCGATCGTCAACGTGAACAAACAACTGCAGGCAAGAAATTTCGGGAGCCAGTACTTATGGACCCCATCAACAGGATTAAATAACCCTCAAATATCCAATCCGGTTTATAATTATAACCAGCCGGCGGAATACATAATCCGTATCCAAACGGCTGCCGGTTGTGTGACGTACGATACACAACTGGTAAGAATGTTCAGGCAGATAGATATCCAGGTTCCAAAAGCGTTTACTCCAAACGGTGATGGTCATAATGACAGGCTGGATATTTTCCTGATCGGCATTGTTGAATTAAGATTTTTCAAAGTGTTCAACCGCTGGGGACAATTAATGTTTGAAACGAATGACCCGTTGCAGTTATGGGATGGTACATATCATGGAGTAAAACAGCCATTGGAAACCTATGTCTGGATCGCGGAGGGAATCGGTTATGATGGATCAACCATTGTACGAAGGGGGCAAACCGTATTGATCAGGTAGATGCAAAAACATGCATTAAATATTATCGCATTTTTTATCACGCTGCAATCCCTGCAGGCGCAGGATCCGCATTTTTCGCAGTTCTTCATGGCTCCTCCGCTGGTGAACCCCGCCACATCGGGAACGGGATCCGGCGACTGGCATATCATGAGCAATGACCGGCAGCAATGGGGCAACGCCGGTACGCCGTTCAATACATTTTCCATTTCACTTGACGCCAAATTAACGGGAAGACAGGAAGGTCAGAATGTTGTTGGGGGTGACATTACTTTTATGGCCGATCAATCCATGGATGGGGCATTCAAAAGTATCTATGCGAGCGGCAGCCTGGCCTATCATCAACGGTTAAGCGAACATCACCGGCTGGGCGCAGGCCTGCAGGTTACGTATGGCTCAAGGCGGTTGGATTATTCCCGGCTCACTTTCGGTGAACAGTTTACCAGTGGTGGATTTGATGTATCGCTGCCAACCGGTGAATCATCCCTCTCAACCATGAAGCCTTATGTATCCATGAGTGCGGGTTTATTATATGGCTACAGTTCGGAATACCTGAATGTTGACCTTGGTGTTGCGGGTTTTCATCTCAATAAAACGAGCCAGACTTTTATCAATGATAAATCCCGGTTTCTGCCGGTGAGGTATGTAGGGCATATGAACCTGGAATATAAAGCATCAAACCGGGTATTGCTGAATATGAATACTATTTACCAGCAACAGGCAACCCAGCATTATTTTTCTGTCGGCGGCTCCGTTGGATATGATATTTCCGACGGGCAGGGAACAACTATTTTATATGGTGGCGGATGGTACAGGAATGCAGATGCATTATATCCCTACGTATCAATTTTATTGGGAAGCGTTCAGTTCGGCTTCACGTATGATATAACTGTTTCGCAACAGAATAAAGGACCGGTGGAACCAAAAAGTTTTGAGTTTTCACTGATCATACGGCAAAGCCGGCATACACCGGGTGTGATCCCCTGCCCCTGGAAATAAGGGGGTGTCATACTTTGTTTCCCGCAGGTACCGCTGATCAGATACCCGCAGAATGCGCGAATGATTTGAGGTAATAATCTGCGTAATCAGCGAGAAAATCTGCGGAATCTGCGGGGAAAAATTATTCTTAAATTTCAAATCAGGGCACTAGAGGAAATAAAGCTTCTGATTTCATCTGAGTCAAAGAAAATAATTTAATTATTGGTACAATTTACTCTTCAGGATAGTCTTTATACTATCCGCAACCTCCCGGAAAAGGTTTAATGAGACTCCGGCGCTGCTGGCTTCTGCTTCCAGCGCATTGACAGTTGTAAGATAATTACGCCAGGCTGTTGATCCGCCCGAACTGTAGAGGTTGTTATTGTTCGGCATATTCACAGCCAGTACCGTTGCATTGCTGTGTATTCTTGAAAGATCGCTGTTGCCTTTTGGTATCAGTAATATCACTTTCCAGATCTTGGCGGGAACAGTTATAAATCCATTGAGAATGGTATGATAAAGGCCATTTATATTATAACCCCCGCTCCCGGTATTGCCCATATAGATAAAGGCTTCGTTTCCGGTTCCGACCAAAGTATTCCTGGTAAAATCTTCCAGCCCCGCCCAGGGCCCCTGGTTCAGGTTGGGCGCTTGTGGGATCATATTCGTCATCAGGAAAGTGGATGAGTTGGCGCTCACGGTTGATGTCCTGTCGGCAGAAGGGCAATTGTGACCGCGGTCAAAAAAACTTCCGCTGTAATCAGTGGCCTGCACCTGGTACCAGCCGGGAGGCAATTGTGCATCCGGCCTGAAATCATCCTGCCTCGGGGTACTTCCTTTATCCTCGCTTTGAAAATGCCAGGCCACCCAAACAGGTATGCCGCGGCTCCTGCTGTAAGCGAGTTTATAATAACCATTATCCTTTAAATAATTCTCAGGAAAGCTTGCAGAATTTTGCGCCTGCGTTGGATTACCGGGTAATAAAGGGTCATCATCACCCGCAGCCGCTGGTGGAGGCGGGGGAGGGGGGGTGATGATATCTTCTGTCTTCTTTTTACAAGAGGCAATAAAAAGCCCGAGGCATAACAGCCAGGGCACACATCGTTTCATGAAAATGGAAGATAGTGACTTTCTTTCAATCACGCTAATCATTAAAGAGATGGTAGTGGTCAAACTTGAAAAATATCATACCACAAAGGGCACCAAGCTATTTCACAAAGTCCACGAAGAAAAAATCTTTGTGAACTTTGTGGCGTATTTACTTTGTGACCTCAGTGGTAAAACAGATAACTACCAAAGGGATTATCCATTAATTCAATTCCGGAAGAAGCAGAAAATAATCCTTTATTGCTTCACAAATTTTGTTTCCAGTATTTGGTGTCCCGGTTGACGTAAAACTATAATATAGAAACCCGCCGGCAGATGGCTGATATCAACATGCTGATGATTGACACCTTCTGTATAACTAAAATGGCTTTGCATTACCTGCCTGCCTTCTTCCGTATAAATGAGACATTGGGCATCACCGGAAGCGAACGAAAGAAAACGAAGAGAAAGATCATGGTGTGCCGGGTTGGGGAAAAGGCTGATTAATTCAAGCACGGGTTTATGAATGGTGACGGCAACAATGACTGAATAAGTATTGCGTCCCGGCAGGTCCACCTGTTGCAGCCGGTAAAACTGGGTGCCATCCACCGTGCTGCTGTCTGTAAAATCATAATCGCTGGGGGAAGTCGTTGTGTGAAATAAACTGTTTACATAACCAATCGGGAAAAAATCAGTGCCGTTAAATGATTTCTCCACCACAAAATAATTGTTATCCGTTTCTGTTTCCGTGCGCCAGTGCAACCGGGCCAGTTTGTTCTGTTCATGGGCTGTAAATACCAATCCCTGAATGGGCAATGGACCGTTGGTCCTGCTGATCCAAACGGGGGCGGTGTTCAGGATGTCTCCATCAGACTGGGTGATACGGGCATAATAATAAAACTGGTTGCCAACCGTAGTGGTATGCGTGTAACTGATAGAAGAAGAGGATGAATTCGATGTTAAGACAGTTGGCGAATTACCGCTGCCGGGTACGCCATAAAAAATTTGTATCGATGCAACATTGTCTCCTGCATCAGGATCAGTAACCGATACATTGATCACCGAATTTCCGGCCAGCATGATATCGCTTCCCATATAATTGCCGCTGACGGTGAAAGTGACCTGCGCATTCCAGTCATCGGAAGCATAAAAACGGCGGTTACGCAACGCCGTTAGAATATTGGCTCTTGTCAGCGAGGAAGCCAGCACAACGGTCCTTCCTTTATGGGTGCGCCCGAAGGTGGTATTGTGATTGTCGGCATCCAGCGTGGGTCCGGCATGATATCCTTTTGATAATAGTTGTTTATAATAAATTTCATAGGACGTGGGAGCGGGGTCGGTGTAATTGGTGGTGGTGGAAAAAGCGGAACCGCTCCGGAAAGCACAACCGGAGATGGAAAGGTTGGCGGCTGTATTAAAAGAACTGCCTGCGATATTATTGTAATCGGTTGTTTGCGGATGTGCCAGCAAACAAAAGGAGCCGGGCCGGGCATTTACAATATTCCAGAGTGAAGCATAATCACTTTTTGCACAGAAGATATCATAGTCGTTGGTGATGCCATCGGCCTGTTTATCCCAGCCGATGAGTGAATCAATGCCATATAAAAGTAAATGGCCCCCGTTGCTGATCACGCCCCACTCCATGCCATAAAGCGCGGCAAAACTGCCATCCACATTGGCTGCAGTGGCCTGGCTTACCCCGGCATGATAAGCGGCCGGCGTTTCCATGCCGGCCTGGAAATGATTATGATCGGAAATGCCGAGAAAGTCCATATGAAAACTTTGTTTGGCATAACTGAAATCCTGTGCCGGTGTGCTGTGACCGGATGTTAGAGAATCCTGGTTGCCGTCCGAATAACCGGTATGGGAATGCAGGTTGCCATAATAAAAATTATACGGCTGCCCATACAACAGGATGCTGCAAAAGATTGCAGGCAATGTCACCCGGAGCTTCTTAACCATCAGTAACAGTAACTTGGAAGAAATCAAAGATAATGGATCCGGCAAGAAATTAAAAGTAGATTTTGCTGTAAAACCCGGGCTAACAGGGATAAAGGCAAGTCCGGGTAAAAGGATTAATCCTGGTCAATAATTTGCACTTTTAGTTTTAGATTTATAGAAATAATGGGAATAAGAATATCATTTTCTTATAATAAACAGGTTATGAAAAAATCCTTGGCACTATTAATTGCTCTTTATCTTTCTTTTTTTTCCTTTGCACAAAACGATAATAGAGAGGATAAAATACCCGTCCTTATTCGTTGCGATGATATTGGCATGTGTCATTCCGTGAACATGGCCGCCAAACAGGTACTGGAAACCGGGATACCTGTTTCTATGTCGGTGATGGTTCCCTGTCCCTGGTTTTCCGAAGCGGCAGAAATGCTCAAACAATTTTCCAATGTATCCGTCGGTATTCATCTTACATTGAATTCCGAATGGAAACAATACCGCTGGGGGCCGGTATCGGGTGTACAGGCGGTGCCAACGCTGGTGGATTCATCAGGAAATTTTTTCCCATCACGTAGTAAACTCTATGGTAATAATCCAAAGCTCAGCGAGATCGAATCAGAATTAAGAGCCCAGATCCTGAAAGCCAAAAATGCAGGATTGAAAATTGATTACCTCGATTACCATATGGGCGCC
The DNA here is from genome assembly GCA_964592935.1 of uncultured Chitinophaga sp. GTDB lineage: Bacteria > Bacteroidota > Bacteroidia > Chitinophagales > Chitinophagaceae > JJ008. Next base: position 17,976 of record CAZQGZ010000031.1, read on the forward strand.
GCGGTGCAAACACCGGAAACAAGAGCCATCGTGGAAAAACTTGCAGCAGAATATAAACTGGGAATCTCCCGGTATTATGATGAATTAGGAATTGAGGGCTGGTATTTTGCTGCTCCTGCCGACAAACCCGACTCGATGCTGCTCAAATTAAAAACATTGCAACCAGGCCGCATAAATTTATTGGTAATCCATGTTGGCCTCGAAGGGCCGGAGATGAATGCGATGGAAGACCTCAATCCATTTGGCCCGAAAGAAATGAGCAAACACCGCAATGCAGAACTGAACGGCCTGACCGCCCCGGCATTTCAGCAACTTCTCCATGATCCGAAATACAGGCTGGTCCATTATGATATGCTGAATAAGGAAAAAGGATTAAGCACCATGAAAAGGCCCCCGGCCAATTAACACGGGAATAAATTAATTAAAACCCGGCTCAAAATTATTAATAACCAGAGCGAACACAGCGTATCACGGTATCACCCGCTGTGCATCTCAGTGCCCGCCGTGGTTAAAATTAAAACCACATCAACCCGGATAAACCCGGTGTAAAGAAGGGAATGAGTTACACAGAGTAAAAGTTGATTTCTAAACTCTGTGCTGAAAAAACTTTTGAAACTACAGCTGCTACTTTTTCTTCATTTTGTTAAAAGCCTTGTCGAAATAGACAAGCGCCTTATCAACAAGACCGTTACGGCCTAATTTATCTGTTATTTCAAGCTGGTAAAGAATTTCATTATCAGTGACAGGTATTTCTTTAATGATTGCATCAACCAACTTTTCTTCTTCTTCGGGGCTCACCAGGTCAAAATAATATTTTGATAAAGACTGGGATGCCCCTCCTGCCGGTTGTACTGTCCAGAAATACCGGCTCCTTTCTGCTTTTCGTAATGGTTCCGTATGCATGAGAATCTGTGTATCCCGCAGGTTGCAATGAAAGATCTCCTGCGAATTATCATCATACAGGATGAACTGATATTCCATCTTTTTGTTTTTATGTTTCCAGGTAAAAAGAATGGAATCCGCGGAAGAGATCAAACCGTTGATGGGAAATTTGATCAAATCCTCCTGTGACCTCGATCCGCCGCCCCACGAAGCGGCAACAGAATGCTGGTTGAAACCTTTTTTCGGGTGCAGCAATTCTTCGTAGAGAAAGGAAAAGAATTTTGAACTGGCCCCCGGCCCTTTCGCAATTTCTTTTTCCTGTATGGATGAAACCTTATATTTCCCTTTTCCTTTTAATTCGTTACGGGTTCCCGAAATATTGGAGATCGTGACCCCGGACTGTTCATTATTTAAAAAAATACTGTCGTTCAAAGAAAGTGGTTGTAAATCTTTTGCTTTTTTTAATGATTGTCCCGGATGTTTCACCATCACGTCACCTTTCAGGAATAAAATGAAATACGTTGGTTGTTGCGCCCCTGATCGGAAACAGAGCAGGAATATCGTCGCTGTTAAAAATAGTTTCATTTCTTATGCCTTTGTTTTTTAACGGCATGACGTTGCCGTGTTATTTTTTTGATGAGCCATTCAGTCATCCTCCGGTAAGGACCAAACACCTCTACGCTCAGCACGATGGCAATGATTGCCGGTAACAACTCAACTTTGACATGAAAATAACTGAACAACAGGAAAAAAATATATACAAGAACTACAATGGAAAACAACTGGAAGAGGATCAGCTTCCAGTGCGCCAGGTGTATTTTTCGTTTGTGTAACCTCCATTGATACCAGCTGATAAAAAATACGATCAGGAAGGCCAGCCCATAGGCAAATTTCTCCGACTTCATCTTTATATATTTCCCGCTGATCAGCATGGAAAGTACATTGGCATGAATGACGACCCCGTACATGTCCGGCAGGCTCTTGCCCGTAACCTTCCTGTTCAGCGGGGTGAAATGTATATCGTCCATCAGGAGAGGAGCTTCGGTAAAAAAAATACCAAGCAAAACGATCTTTCCCCGGATATTTTTTTCAAGGGCCTTTGCAGAATCTGACCGCAATTCTTCTTTTGTGATCACCCGGTAATGTTCGGTGTTGCCGGAATAATTGATCAGTTCAATTTTGTTGTGCCGCTTTTTTAATTTTTGAAATAAGGCAGGATCAAATTTTTCCAGTATCCGTGAACTCAATGCATATTCTTTGACGCCATTCAATGTATAAAAAGGTGCATATTGCCTTACTACGGATATTTCTTCCCCGATAAAATTAAAATAACCGGATCGGTTCCTGATGGCAGTATCCCCGTCAAAATAATTAGGCAGCGCTTCCAGGTGATGCGTACGTTCATTGATAACCAGCCGGTGGCCGGTCACCACTTCCGGCATGTCGTGTATTTGTTTTTGCAAAGCTGAGTCGGCAGCCGGGTCCGGGGAAGGCGAGCGGAAATCTACATCGATTCCAATAACAGCAGGGTGATAAGCAGACAATAACTCCAGTTGTTCCTGTATCTCTTTCCGGTTATCTCCGATAGGAACCAATACCATATTGGTGTCCACATCTGAAGCATGATCACCGGAATAGTGAAGATCGAAAATATCAAAGTCGCCGAAATCCTGTTTGATGGGTTTTACCAGTTCATATTTAAAAGGGAAAAAATTGATAAGGAATACCGTAATAATGATCAGGGTTGTTGATATGAATGCTTCTTTGAAAAGGACAAACTTTCCCATGCTCGTTCTTTGGTACTACTCAGAATAAATGTTATTCAAATTTTTTGAATGAAAGATCAGGCCTATTCCCCGGTATCTTTACGGGTAAGATTACTCAGGTTAAAGGTAATGCTGACATATCCACCGATCCGGAATTGAGACAGGGTCGGTAATTCAAAATCAAGTGCAGGAACCTGCTGACCCACCTGCCATCCTTTGGCCAGCCTGCTCACTTTTGCCCCGGCCAACCCGGCGGTGACAATGATCGGTTCATTTCTTCCGAACATGGTACATAATCCCAGCATAAAATTCATGTCTTTGTTATCACCCATCAGCGGGATACCAAAACCAAAAGACCCGCCCCATCGGAAACCGGCTGTGCGGTACATATAAAAATTAATGAAGGTGCTTAATACAGGGGTGAAAAGATCTGCAGTACTGCTGCCGATCGTAGTATCGGGTCTTACAAAATAAGAGCGGTTCTTGTCGCGGAAATACGTGAACGAAACACCCACGGAGTTGCGAAGTCGCAGGTTGGGAATGGATTGAATGGGGAAATAACGGGTGATCGTATCTTTTGCATCCGGGTCATTCAATGTTTTGGGAAATACAGCCAGTTTTAATTCATCAATATCCGGGTTCCCGTTCACCGAATAAATGAAATTAAAATCCGTCGACATGATACTGTAGTATAAGCTGATGATCCGGGAAAGACTGTCAGTAAAAGAATATTTCAGCAGGGGTTGGCCGGCGGCGGCATTCACTTCTTTTTTATCATTGTCTAGGGCCTGGCCCATCATTCTGGCATCTTTTGCGCTCATGGAATCTTTCCCGAATACATCCCGGAATGATTTCCGGGTTTCAGATTTTATCTCGTTCTCCGATAAACGGATTTCTTTCTGCATTTCATGGAGTTCATAAGAAAGCTCTGAAAAACTGTTTGCTTTTTTGGTGAGCATCTCCAGCTTGGCGTTCATCTCAGGAGTAAGTTCCCCGCTTCTGCTGATCTGTATGACATCGGAGGCGCCGAATCCTTTCAGCAGGGAAGAGATGAACAGACCCACCTGGCTGGATTCTTCATCAACCGGTTTTTTAAAAACCGTGACTTTGGCATCCCAGTAGAAGGGATTGAAATTGTCGACTTTTAGTGTGATGCGCCCAGGTTTTTTCAGCCCGATCTCTTTGACCTGTGCCGTGTCGTGATTTTTACCAACCTGGAAATAGGAGGTATTGTTTTTCTGGAAATCATGGCGGATGAAATAATCCTGTGCCCCGGCTTTCAACATAAAAAAAAGCAGGAACAAATGTATATAACAGAATTTGGGGCAATTTCCCTTGAAAAGCATAACTTAAATATAGAAATTATGTTTGAATGGTCAAAATATGAGAATTATCATAAACCTGAAAGTTTAAGAATGTTCTCTTTCAAACAGTCTGTATTATTCTTATTGCTCATTTCTTTATATGGAATATTACAGGGTCAACAACCGAAGCTGATCCTGCCGATCGGTCATACTGCAGATATCCGTTCAGCCGAATTCAGCCCTGACGGGAAAAAGATCTTTGCCCAATCAAACGATAATACGATAAAGATATGGGATGCGCAATCCGGGAAACTATTGATCAGTTTTATAGATTTTTTTAAAGAAAATATTTATGACCATACTTCAGCTATTTTCAGCCCCGACGGAAAAAAAATGATCACCGGTTTCCTGGATACCACGGCAACAATTTGGGACACAGAAACAGGAAATCCACTATTCAAATTGGAAGGACATGACGACCTGATAGGATCTATCGTTTTCAGCCCCGATGGTAAAAAAATTGTAACAAAATCGAATGACCGTAAAGCTATAATCTGGGATGCACAATCGGGGAAAAGATTATTTACATTAAAGGGACTTCCGGAAGAATTAGAAGATGTAACAGTTATTGATTTCAGCCCCGATGGGAAAAAGATCCTGGTCAGCCTGGGATACGAGCCTGACCAGGTTTGGGATATGAACAGCGGGAAAAAATTATATGAACTGCATGGCTATTCATCCTTCAGCCCGGACAGCAAATTGATTCTTACAGGCGGAGTTGACAATACATTAAATATCTGCAATGCACAAACCGGGAGAACAGTACATAAATTGATCGGGCATACCGGTAAAATTTATTTTGCCGAATTCAGCCCCGATGGGACAAAGATCGTCACCGTTTCGCAGGATAGCACAGCTAAGGTCTGGGCGACAGGAACCGGGAAATTATTATACAGTCTTTTAAGTCATACATTACAAATCTACTCAGCAACATTCAGTCCGGATGGCAGAAAGATCATAACAGGGAGTTCGGATACTTTAATAAAGTTCTGGGATGCGAACACGGGAACATTTTCATTCAATCTGGATGATAAGTTTTCATTCATGAATACTTCAGTCGAATATAGTTCTGATGGAAGGAAAATTGTTAGACCTTCAGAGAACAAGACAGCGAAAGTCTATGATGCACTTACAGGGGAGCTGTTACAATTATTGCAAGGCCATTCTGGAGAGGTTACTGAAGCTCATTTCAGCCCGGACGATAAGAAGATCATGACTGTTTCATTGGATAAGACTATTAAAGTGTGGAATTCAGAAACCGGTGAATTGCTGACTGATCTGAAAGGACATACTTCTTCTTTTAACCTGGTTCAATACAGTGATGATGGCAAATACATTGTTATTTCCAATTATAGTACACAAAGCCGGAATGCACAAAACGGGAATCATATGTTTTTTAAAGACAGGAAGGCTGTTGACACCTGGGACGCAGAAAGCGGGAAATTGATAACAGACTTGAAAACCCTGCCTCGTGTAGCCAGCCTCCCGGTTTTTAATGAATATTGGAATGATTATTTCGGATACAAAAGCTCTGTGTTGATAAAAGACCTGGAACGGCCGGTCCTGGGTAATCATAGATTTGTTGAAAGTGCTGATGAAAAAAAAATTATTCACAAACCTTATCATCTGTCAGGAAAGAAAGCGGACACCGCTCAAATATGGGATACAGGAACCCGAAGCCTGTCAGTTAATCTGATAGATCAATCAGAGGATTTCATTGGCGCTGTATTTAGTTCAGACGGAAAGAATATTCTTACCACTTCTTCATTTGCCAAAGCAAAAGTCTGGGATGCAGAAACCGGGAAATTGTTAACTCCATTAAAGGACCCGGAAGATGAAATTGAAACGGCGATATTTAGTCCCGACGGGAAAATACTTTTTTCTGCATCGGCAAACGGGGATGCAGTATTATGGGATACAAAGACCGGGATCCGCATTGCCAGGCTGAATGGGCACTATAACATGATCAATTCAGTTGTTTTCAGTCCTGACGGGAAATATATTATTACCTGTTCCGAAGATAACACCCAAAAAAAATGGAATGCTGAAACCGGTGAATTACTGTATACTTTTTTTAAAATAGACAGCACCGATTATTTATTGATAGATAAAGACGGCCATTACAGCGGGACTCCGGCGGCTGTAAAATACCTTTCCTGGAAAAAAGATAAAAGAGTATTCGATTTTGATCAATGGGACATTCAATACAACAGGCCCGACATGGTATTACAAACCATCGGTAATAAAGACAGTTTATTGATCAATGCTTACCACAGGGCCTGGCAAAAACGTATCAGCCGGTTAAAAATTGATACGACGATGTTCCGGGATGATTATCATATTCCGGAGGCTGTGATCACCAATACAGCTCAGGCAGAAGGAACAACCGGTAACAACCGGGTCGATCTGAAAATACATCTGTATGAAACGGATAAAACCGCCTATCTCAGCAAGATCTACATATCTGTTAATGACAATCCTTTATTGGGGGTTCATGGGATGGATATTTCCAGGCAAAAAATTTCCGATACTTCTTTTACTTTCCCGGTAATATTAAGCGCGGGTGAAAATCATATTAAGGTATCATGCCTGAATAACCGGTCGGCAGAATCACTCCGTCAATCGGTGTACGCGAGATATCAGCCAGGCCGGGAGGATACGGTCAGTCCAACAACCTGGTTTATCGGTATCGGGATAAATGATTTTGCAGATACTTCTCATAACCTTCAGTATTGCGTAAAAGACATCAGGGATCTCGCTGACGGTCTGAAAAAGAAGACCCCGGGGGATTTTGTTGTTATCGATACATTTTTTGATAAGAACGTAACGGTAAGTAATATGAATATAAAAGCCCTGAAACAAAAATTACTGCAAACAACGGTAAACGATAAAGTGATCATCGCTTATTCGGGCCACGGTCTTTTAAATAAGAACTATGATTATTATTTGTCCACGTATAACGTCAATTTTAATCAGCCCGATTCGGGCGGTCTTGCCTATGATGACCTGGAAAATTTACTGGACAGTATCCCCGCCCGGAAAAAACTGATGCTGATCGATGCCTGTTACAGCGGTGAACTGGACAAAGAGGATTTAATGAGGATCGAACATGCGGAGAAGTTCCTGGGTGATACCATTAGGGTAAGGAAAGGAGGTGAAACAATCGTGGATAGTTCAAATATCAGGCTGGGGATGAAAAATACCTTTGAATTAATGGAGCAGCTTTTTGCAAACGTCGGGAAAAGTACCGGTGCCACGATCATTTCAGCAGCGGCC
>CAZQGZ010000032.1:0-18119 GCA_964592935.1 uncultured Chitinophaga sp.
AACCGTTTTCCCGCATATATTTCATCTGGTTCGGGAGCAGGTATTTCAGCGAAAGTGGCGCGGTGGTGATGCGGATGAGTTTGGGCATACGATATCAAACCCTCCTCCTGCGGATTTGCGGAACGGCAAAATCTAAAATCTTAATAAACCACCCCGGATAAGGCAGTCGCAGTTTATGATACATTAATAACAGCATCATCAGGTAAAACGGCATACAGGGAATTTTATACCGGGAAAGTGCCCCGAAGTTGGCAGAGGAGACTCCAACGGCCACGGCGAAAACAAAGGCGAATACAAAACACATCAGGATCCGCGGATCTGAAAAGGCCGTCGTGAAAAATCTCTTTAACCCCCGTTTATAAACAAAAAACACGGTTAAGAACAAAAAGACCGATGATTCGGCGCAGGAAAACAACACGATCGGGGAGTTCACCTCCCACAAAAACGGCCGGTAAAATGTGGCGGATATACCCCCGAAGATCATGGCAAACGGGTTGGATGTATTGATGGCGAAATAAGAATCCTTTCCGCCTGTATCCTTCGCGATAACGGCGTACATCTCCCGCTGGTATTCCGCATTCCCGGCAAATTTATCAAACTGGTATTGTTGCGCCGCTTCCATGGATGTGAAATAGTTGAGCGCAAGGTAGGTTACTCCAATACTCGCCAGGAATGTCAGCACCGCAAAAATCGCCCGAAGAGTTTTGTTTTCAATCAATTTATTAAACTCGGCAAATTGCCAGATCAGCACGGCCATTATCAAAACGAGCAATATATAAACCTTAATGATGTATAGCAGACCCCCGCAAACCAGGATCAGCAGCAGTGAGACCAGGATCTTTTTCTTTTTTACAAAAATGTTCAGAATAGCATAGGTGATATACCCGATACATCCGAAAGTGATGGGATCCTTTAAGAGTCCGGAGCTCCAGTAACAGACACTGGGCAGGAATAAACAGGCGAGGGCGAGTTCACGGTATTGCCCCGGAAAAAAATGATAAAAGGTCTTGAAAAGCCGGATCGCCCCGCCCAGGGCGAAAAAGCCAAACAGCATGCTGATACACAGGTAGCTGTTAAAAAAAAGGTAGGATGGCAGAAGCGCCAGTTTAGGTGGGAAAAAATTAGACTGTGCAAACATGTAGTTATAGGTGAGGTCGTCTGCATAGCCATCATAATAGAAATAATCAAATAGGGGGCTTTTTACAGTCAGCTTCGGTGTGGCAATCGCAAGCACCAGGTTATCCGGGTTATCCTTAATGGCAGCCCGCAGGTCCTGTGTGGCCTGGTAATACAAACCCGTATCGCCGCCCTTGAAATAAAATTCGGTGAGTATGGTAAATCCGAATACGCAAATCAACTTGAAATAAAAGGCCCTGAAATATAACTTTTGAAGCTGCGGATCTTTCTGCCTTTTTGCCTTTGCCCTGATCACAAAGAATACAAGCAAAAAACAGAGGGGGAATACTGCAAGATCGGTTGAGGAAAAAAAACGGGCCAGTAAGAGCATTAGTTACCAGATAATTTCAAGCGAAGTCAATGGCGTTAGTCATGAGGAAGCAATCCCTTAATAATCAACAAGTAAGTATCATTATTCGCATGAAGCGAGTAATTTCTTTCGATATGCTCAGCGCCTTTCCGGCCGATACATGACCGTAATCCCTCATCCCTTATTAATTCCTTAATCCGCGTCACCCATTCATGATGATCTGTAACGAGGAAGCCGTTTACGCCGTTTTCAATGATCCTGAAATTGGTGCCGATAGCGGTAGCGATGGTAGGAACGCCGGCGGCCATATACTGAAGTGCCTTTAACCCGCTTTTGCCGTACACCCATTGTTCATCGGGTAAGGGATATAATCCGATGTCAAACCTGTTGATGACCTCCACTTCATAGTCTGCCGCCCATGGCAGGGCCTCCACTTCGATTCCGTCAATATGAAATCCCGGGTCGCCCATCACGAGTAATTTAAATGATATGCCCTCTCGCAGCAACTCACGGAATACCGGCTCAAGCAGGTAGAGGTATTTTGAAGTGCTGTGACTTCCGCTCCATCCCAGTATTACTTTCCTGTTTTGTATACTGTAGTTACCCCTGGGCCGGTACAGCTCCGTGTTAATGGTTGAGGATATATCTGTTGTATGCTGGTTATATTTTCTGACAAACTGATCAAGGTATGGAGTACAGGTAATAACATGATCCGCATGCTTCATGAGAAAAATCGGCTTTTTTCTCCCTTTGAGAAAGGATACCATACGGTTTGCCTTACTTTTTGCCTCCGACAGGTAAACAAGATCATCTATATCATAAATGATTTTTTTGCAGCATTTCCGGTATAGCCATTCAAAAAAGGGAGGTCCAAAAGGAGTTACCCAAAGAAAAATATAAGCCACATCATATTTGCGAAGTTTGAATAAAAGCGCGGCCCGGCTGCAATACCCGTAAATAGTCCAGTAAATTTTTTTGAAAAAATATCCCTTTTTATACACAATATGCTGAAAGGGTACGGTCATAAAAGGCCTGACCGTTAGTTCAATATTATTATCCCTGAAATATTGAAAATATTGTTCATATTTCAACCGTTGTCCCGGCACCATATTCTCCGGGTGCGGGCAAACGACCACCATCTTATATTTTCTTTCCTGCGGCATGCCAATAGGGAATTTTTTCTGAAAATTGTATATCTGACAGCCCGGCGGCGGTCATCATTTGTTCAATTTGTTTTCTGGAAAACCTTTGTTCTAGCGGGGTCCCAAACCGGTCAAGGCTGTCATTCCGGATGATATAAAAGGATTTACTTTCATACGCCTGGAGGGGGATCATTTTTCGCCTGCGCTCCGGCACACCCAGGCGCTTTAATAACCGGCAAAAAAGCACAAACGGCATATACAATATGACCGCCAGCAGGTCGCAGGAAAACCGCTTTACCCGGGCCGGGAATTTCGAGACGATCCGTCGCAGTAAATTGGAAAAATAAAAAATTGTCTTGAATAACCAGGACCGGTTATCCAGGCTATAATAAAGGTAAAGCAGGAAATACCCGCCGGGCCTGATTTTTTTTATACAATCCTTTAAAGCTTTGGCGGTATCCGGAATATGATGAAGCACCCCCAGGCTGTAACCGAAATCAAAATAATTATCCGGGAAAGGAATATTATCTGTTGAGGCCTGAATTAATTCGACTTTATCGTCCTCCCCGATCAGTTCATCGGCCGCAAAAATGGCTGAACTGGGATCTACTCCCACCATATGGCCATAACGTCCCTTTAAATATTTAATAAACCTTCCGCTTCCACACCCGATATCTATTACCCGGGATTCGCTCCCCAACACCCCCGGGGGTACAATATCAAAATACTGGTCGCCCAGTTCCATGATCTCCTTTTCACTAAACCCATGAAAAGAATTCCACTCATCGCCGAATGAGGCGACCGTTTTACTGTCCAGGTTTTCACCCGGTAACGCGAAACATTTAATAACACGATACCTGCCTTTTATTTCCCTGAAACTTTCCCCTGTCATAAATCGAATTGTCGGTATAAAATTGATGGCCGGGTTAGCCAGCCAGCACTTCCTGGTAGCATTTTTTATAGGCCTCAACACCGATATCGAGACTATAAATAAGCCCGGCTTTATTCCGGATCGCTTCCGGTGATTTTGCCAAAAGTTCCGGTATAGCCGCTACCGCTTTCGCATAATCAGCCATTCCGAACGATGAAATAATAATTCCTGCTCCTGTTTTATCAATAATTTCTTCCATATCCCCTACCCCTGTATTTGCAATCACCGGTATGCCCATAGACAGCACTTCGCCGATTTTTGTGGGTGAACTGGAGATCTTGGAATAAACCGGCTTGATAAAGGACAGGGTGATATCCGAGGCCTTTGTATAAACGGGAACCTCGCTTCGGCCGGCCTTTACAATTTTTACATCCGATTCTGCAAGCTTGTATTTTCCGAGTTTTGAAAGAATAATCGCCGGATCCGCATGTGTGATAAATAAAAAAACAGCGGAATTATATTCTCTTTTTACCGCAGCAAAAAATTCGAGCATCTCATCCAGCATATACCAGGCTCCCACCGATCCCAGGTAGCTGATCACAAGCCCTTCCCGGGGAAGCCCTAAAAGCTCCCTCCCGGTTTCCTTTTGACGGGCATTTGTCAGGGAAAAAAGTTGCATGTCAGCGCAACAAGGGATGACCTGAACGGGTACAGACCGGTTATACGATGACCAGTTCATCATTTCCTTCTTGCCTGCTTCCGTAAGGGATATGATATAATCTGCATTTTGCAAATAGGCGCTTTCTTTATTTTTAAAATATTTGTATACCCTCCGGAAAAAGGGGCTGTTTTGTTTCCAGGCGCCCCCGTCTTTTTTCTCATCCGCCCAAAATCCCCGCATATCAAAAAAAAATTTTATGCCGAATTTTTTCTTTAGCAAAAGGCCGATATCCGCCGCAAGGTAACTCCGGCAATGAACCATGTCGTAATTGAACTGGCGCTGCAACCGGATCGCCCTGGTACGCATCCGCATGGCGTCATAGAATTTAGCCAGCAGCGGGGGCCGGGTGCTGAATCTAAGCGGCACCCATTTTATTTCCGCAGGTGCGAGTATGGATTCAATGGTTTCCCGTAAAGCTGCGTACTTCTCCTTCTTTTCAAAGCTGAGTATGGTAAAACTGTAACCTTCTTTGGATAAACCCAGGAGGTAAGGTATTACCTGGCTTTGGCCGAGGGGGTCGGTCATGCCGTCGTACGAAATATATAAGATCTGTTTCATGGTAAGCCCCGGGAAATTCATATATGTGTTAATTCCTTACATCCATTTCTTATACCATAACTGGAACATTAATAAATACCAGATTTTCGTATGCAATTCCTCTTTCCCTTTATAAAACTGATTTTTCAGGCTGTCGACCGTCGTGGCGCGGAAAAGGCCCTGTTGCTGCAAAAAGGCTGACCCGGTAGCCTCCTCTACAAAATGCTTCAGTTCATGCCGCAGCCAACCGGCGATGGGGATACCAAAGCCCATCTTGGGTCTTTCCATCATTTTTTCCGGTACGTATTTATGTACAATTTGCCGGAGTATGTATTTTTTGATTCCGTTGTGCAGTTTATAGGATGACGGAAGCTGTGCGGCGAATTCGATAATATCCTGGTCAAGAAACGGCTCCCGCCCTTCCAGGCTAACCGTCATCGAGGCCCGGTCGACTTTTTGCAGAATATCATCCAGCATATAGGTTTTGTAATCAATCGCCATCATGTAGCTCAGGTCATCGTTATACTCCCCGGCCAGTTGTTCATCGAAATAGGAAGAAAGCCGTTCCGGTTTGTATAAAAGGAGTTGGTCCAGTTCGTCTTCAAAAAACAGGCAGCTCATGTTGTGCAACAATTCTTTGGCGCTATTATCCTTCAGCAGGTGCATGATCTTTTTATACCGGGTAGTGAACAGGGGCTTGCGGTTGAAATAAGGTACCCGGTGAGCGGGTATTTGTTTCATCAGGGAAGCCATACCGCGGCGAACCGGCGCCGGCACCCTGTTGAGTTTATTTTTAACACGGGCCACATAATCATATTTATTGTATCCCCCGAAGATCTCGTCTCCGGCGTCAGCGCTGAGCGCTACGATCACATCTTTGCGGGCGAGGCGGCTGACCAGCGTGGTTGGAACCGCACTGCTGTCTGCAAAAGGTTCGTCATAATAATAGGGAAGGTCCGGTACAATCTCGAGTGCCTCTTTCGTGGTACAATAATATTCGGTATGATGTGTACCGAGGTGCGCTGCCGTAGCCCTGGCAAAGGGCGCCTCGTTCAGCCCTTTATCTTGAACACCGATAGTAAACGTATTGATTTTTGAAGTGCTGTTTTTCTGCAGCAGCGCCGTCACGCATGTGCTGTCATATCCTCCGCTCAGGAATACGCCTACCGGTACATCAGCCACCATCCGATATTGAAAGGCCTTTTCCAGGATCCTTTCCGTTTCTCCCACCGCATCACCCAGCTGGATTTTCAATTTGGGGCGATTATAGTAATCCAGTACGTCCCAGTATTTTTCAAGACTGATTTTTCGGCAGGTAATATCCAATGTAAGCGTATGACCGGGAAGTAATTTCTCCGTATGCCGGAAAATACAATGCGGGGCAGGCACATATCCGTATTGCATGTAAGCAGCGAGCGCGTCACGGTTGATTTCCTTTTCAAATCGCTCATGCTGGTGGAATGCTTTCAACTCAGAAGCAAAAAGGAATAGATCATTCCTGAAATACCAAAACAGGGGTTTAACACCTGCCCGGTCCCTGACCAGGTGTACCTGTTGCCGGCCCTTATCATAGATCACCATCGCGTACATTCCGTGGAAGCGGCGCAGGCAACTGCTCCCCCATTCTTTCCATGCGTGGAGGATCACTTCGGTATCGGAATGGGTGATGAACCGGTGTCCTTTCCCGAGGAGTTCTTCCCGGATTTCGTTATAGTTATAAATTTCCCCGTTAAAAGTAACGACCAGGTCATCAAACTGCATAGGCTGGGCAGCCGCATTACTGAGGTCGATGATCGACAGCCGCCGGTGTCCCAGCGCTATAATGGCTCCTGGATGCTTATCAAAATAATGACCATCGCCATCGGGGCCGCGGTGCCGGAGACTCCTTGTCATCTGCAACAGGGTTGTGTCAGGTGTTTTCCCTGCAAAATCAATAAATCCGCTGATACCGCACATATTGCTTACTCGTTTATACCTGCTGTAAGTTGATTACCGGATATACCGGGAAGATCGGGAAAAAAGGCTCCCTCATGATGCAGGAAAGTTGATTTGAGATGATAAAATTGTTACAGGCTCAGGCACTGTAGCCTGAAATAAGCGAAGGCGCGATGTTTAATTCGACCGGCACGGTTTTTCTTTTCCGCGCAGGCCCTGCCTGTATCGCCATTCTTTTATAGAGCCGCCTTGTCCAGATAAAGGCGAGCAGGAAGAATGTCCACATCGTATAGGAAAGAAACTTGGTGACTTGCTGAAAAAGCCTGGCGCGGGGCGCGGCTGCTTCATTGGGTCTCCCGTAAAAATAATTAGGAAATACATCAAGTACTAATTCCTCGGGATAACGGTGATAGGCTTTTAAAAGAATATCCCGGTGTCCGGCGAGAAAGGCAATACCCGGCCGGTTATACGCATTGAGGGTCTTGACATCGGGCTCCATATTCGGGTCATAAAAATGCCAGGTGCCCTGGTAATTGGCCTCAAAACAAAAATGCCCGTATTTTTTTCCCTTAAATCCTACTTTCCGGATGGCAAATCCCTTCCGCCGGAGCAGGTCCATCATTACAATTGATTGCTGGCTGCAGGCTGCGAATGGATATTTAAGTATATCATCAGGCAAAACAATAGCACTCAATCCTTCTATGCTGATTTGAGAAAACAGCATCGCCATGAAATTGTTGCTGAACCCGTATACGGAATAACCATGGTAAAATCGGTTCCTGACAACAGCCGAGGCGATTTCGGGATAAGTTCCGTCATCGCGGATCGTTAATTGACCCTGGTTATTCTGCCGGTAAATGCTGTCGCAGTAAGCTTCGAGCTTGTCAAGTGTATTTAACCGCTGGAGGGCGGGGTCATAATCCTCCACTTTATTATAAACGGGTTTCCGGTAACTGAAACGGCTCATGGTAGCAGGCGAACTCGCCACCTGAATTACGGTCAGCAACAGGAAAAAATTGAAGCAGATGAAAAGAAATAGCTGGGCTATGAAGACTAACTTTCTCAACGGCTGGTTTTTTCAATTACAGGATATCGATCCGGTTTCAAAACTAACCAAGCAATCTAAAAACCGGGAATTCCGGCAATGAAAAAAAAATAAATCGGGTAAATATTCCCAGCCTACCCAGGTGAATTTCCGAACGGGTATCGTACTATTACGATTACCCTTATTCTCATGATACTGTTCACTTTAAGAGAAAACTATTAGCAAATTCCCTTAAGGCTCCTGTAACAGCCTGATCATCCCCGTTTACAGGTTAATGGCAGCATTCAGAACAATATTCTGTCCGTTGAGCTGCGCCGTAGCCGAACTTAAAAAAACAACTACTTCGGCCACTTCTTCAACCGTCAGCAATTTGCGAAGGGGGTGTGATTGAACCATTGCTTCCAGCATCCTGGGATCAGCGTCCCGGTGCAGGGCCGTATCTAAATAATCAGGCGAAACACAATTAGAAGTTATGTTAAAAGATTTATTTTCCGATGCCCATGATTTATGCATCGCCAGTAAATAAGCCTTATTGGACAGGTAAATACTCCATCCGGTCGGGGGCGTTCCCTGCAATGCGGATGTCAGTATTGTGATGATTTTCCCAGATCGTCTTTCCCGTGCTTTTTTAATAAATGACCGGGTGATCTCAAGCGTGGGTAGAATATCGTACAGGAAGCTGTCAACAAATAATGGGCGTTCCGATTTATGAAAATGAATTTTATCCAGTTTTGTTATGGCATTATTGACCAGAATATCGATCTCATTACCTGAAATGAACCGGCAGAGTTCCGTTACATGATCTGCATCCCTGAAATCACATCGCATGCCCCGGATCCGGTCGGAACTCTCCTCAAGCAACCGGGCATTCTCAGCGGAAGAGAAATAAGTGAACCAAATCCGTGCATCCGGGAATGCCGCGCCAAGCGCCCGCGTGATCGCATTCCCCAATCCGGAGGCGCCGCCGGTGATGATGACATTCATTTTTAGAAGATTATATTATTTTAACCGAAGCCTCACCCTTACAGGTTACCGTTCCCTCCTGGTTCTTGAAATGAAAACGGATGGTCACACAATTTACCGATTCAAATACTTCAGCTACGGTACCCGTTAATGTCAGCTGATCGCCGAGATAAACCGGCTTTAAGAAAGATAATTTATACGACAAAACAATAACATTTTTGACTGGTAGCCTTTCACCAATAAAATGTGACAGGAATCCTGCCAGGATGGCCCCATGCATCACTTTGCCCGTAAAGTTCTTTTCCCGGGCAAACCGCTCATCCGTATGAAGCGGGTTCCTGTCCCCGAAAAGTTGTAAGAATCCTTCGTAAACAGGACCGGTTACCGGGTAAACGCATTCATAGCTGTCACCCGCCTTCATCCTGATTGTTTTGACAATTTTTCCAGAATGCCCGCGCACATTTCACCCACATTATTAAAATTCATGATCTCCAGGGAAGTAAACCGCACATTGAAATGCTTTTCGATGGCCATAACCAGTTGTAAATGCGTTAATGAATCCCATTCATCAACATCATCGCCGGTGGTTTCCTCCCGGATAACCAGGCTGTTGTTTTCCAGCACATCCCTGAAAATGATATTTACCTGTTCGAGTATATCGGTTTTGCTGAGCATACAATTAATTTTTCCTGTTGATAAATAATTTACGGGGTTTATAATCTGCAATCTTCAACTCCCAGAATGGCTCCTTTGCCCGGAAACCCAGGTTGCTGTAATGATCCCTGACCAGCCCGTTTTTCGGGGTCGGTATATATTCCCCGACAATGGTATGGCAACCGTTCATTTTTGCAATCGTCACGATTTCATCAAGCGCCAGTAATTCCACGTTTCTTTTCAGCACACGGCAGCTCATGATCCAGGTATCGATAAACAATTCCTGTTGATCGTTTATAGACAGGATCAGCACACTGATTAAACCATAATCCCCGAATTTGTCTTTCAGGGAAATCGTGATGATGAATTTCCGGCTGTCTTCCGCAAGCGCCTGCAACTGTGCTTCCGTATAGCGGATCGTTCGAAGGTTGAACTGGTTGCTGCGTTGCGTGAGCTGGGCAACCCGCGGCAGGGAGAATTTATCGATAGGTCTGACCATCGCTTCCATTTCCAGGCTTTCCAAATATTCATCTTCGTTGGTAAACCGGAACTGGTGCTCCACCCGCCTGGCTTCTTCCCGGTATTGTTCATTCCGGATCACGTCTTCCTCGGTATAAGAGGTCGTTTCAAAATAATTCTGTTGCCAGAGGTAGGTCAGGTATTCCGCCGCATCCTCCGGCAAATCCGGCACTGTTAATTCCGGAATCTCCTTTTTAACCATTTCCCTTTCAAAGGGACTGTCGTCCAGGAAAACCATCGAATCAAACCCGATATTCAGCACGGACTGAATATACCGGATATTATCGGGCTTGTTGTTCCAATTAGCGACAAAGACAGCTATATCTCCCGTTTTCAGCAGCATATCAGGATGCTTTTCAAAAGGCTCCCGGGCAATATGCTCTGTATTCTTGCTGCACACTGCCAGGATGATGCCGCGCTCTTTCAACTGTTTGATCCAGGCCTGCAACCGTGTATACGCTTTCCCGATTCCCAGGTACCCGATCTGAATTCCTTCCAGGCCATCATCACCGATGATGCCGCCCCAAAGCGTATTATCAAGGTCCAGGATCAGGCACTTTTTAATACTTCCCCGGTAAGCGAGTATAATTCCGGTGATATGCCTGGCCACCGCCGGGAGGATGTCAAATCCCAGGTCACAATCCGAAGTGATATACATTTTATCGCTCACTGTACCCAGTTGACCGTACATGTTCTGAATCGAAGACAAGTCGCCGATACTGAGGTTTCTTTTTTCTGTGGCCAGTTTCATCAACGCCACATTCAGCAACCGTACCTGATACAGAAAAGAAACATCGGTTTTATTGGAAAAGGCGCCGAATATGGCGTCGTTAATCTCCGGGAAATTGAGGTAAATGATATGACTGGTGATCCGGCTGTTAATCATATCCACCAAGGATGCTGCCTGACTAACCCATTGTTCAGCCCAGCCCTTTTTTTCAGCCGCATTGCGTTTATAAAATTCTGTCAGGAGCCGTCTTGATGAGTGATAAATAATCACAAAATCGGGCCGGCTCCGGTATAACCCTGAATTTTCATCCAGGACCGTCTGGTTGATCTGGTCGTAATCTGCTTCCCAAATATCAAAATGGTACCCCTGGTGGTGACCATATCCCTTTAATGCCTCGCAAAAATAGGTTGTCGTAGAATCCGCCAGCACGGCGATTTTGATCACCGGTAAATTTTCCTGACTGCGCCTGGCCAATTTTTTTAACTGCAGATAATCCATTCTTTCTTAAAATATAAACTAAAATAGCTCACAGCGCATCATGATCGTAGGCGGTAATATGCCATTGACCCGGCTGCATAAAACGATGCATGGTATCCGTATCTGAATAGATCAGGAAGGGCGGCTTAACTGACAGGGGGCCCTTGGAAAAGGGATTCGACACAAAGCCTTTTTTCCGTAGCAAACGGCTATGGATTCCATTTTCCTGGCTGAACGACATGATTCCCTGGTATTTTTGTTTTACAACTTCCCGTGACAGGTACCAGAACAATGCGTTTCCCGATCTTTTATCGCTGAAACTAAAATCAAAAAGATAAATCCGGTTGTACAGGATATAATAAATAATATACCCGCTGATCTCGTTCCTGTTTTGATAAGTCAGGATCTCATATTTATTGTCGGGATTCTGCACCCGCCAGGCGTATTGCTGCGGGCTCCGCTGCCCGTGTATTACGCCGGAAGGAATTTGTTGACCGATCAGGTGCAATATGGGATTAATATCCCTGTGCCTGGCAAATTTTCCGGAGGGGTATCTTTTCAGGAATGATAACCGGCAGAACAAACGGGGCCTGAAATAATTCCGGAACCGGAATATTGTCCTCCACCCGAAATGAGCCAGTACAGGAAGCGACCTTTCGGAACCGCCGATCCCGATCATAAAAAACAGGTTCTGTTCTTTCAAATACCGGTAACATTCCTGCGCGAGAATGGGAAAAAGACTTTTTTTCCGATGGCGGGTATGTGTCATCGTATCGCAGGCCTGGTATATGATCATCTCCTCCCCGTCTCTTGTGTAGACCTGCGGGATCGCCCCGTAAAAAGCGACACATTCATTTGTCTTGTTGTCCAGCGCCAGGAAGCCGACGCATGTCCCCGCGGGATTTTCAAAATATTTCCACTTGAAATAAGCCGCGCTGGCATCAACCCCAAAGCTATCTTTCATCAGCGGTACGAGCAGGGGGTAGTTGGAAAGATCAAGACGGTGAAGGGAGTAGCCTGAAGCCATTACCAGTTGAATATAATCCTGACATTAAGAATGCGGCCCGTGTACCTCTGGAAATGTCGCCGTGAAGTGTACGTAACTACGCAGTTTAAAATAGGGTTCCCGTTACCTGCTTTCATTATTGCTTATTGGCAGAAGCCAGCTGGTCAAGCGTGTCTACAGCCAGCCACTTGTCGGGATAAATATTACTGCAGAACAATTGTTGCCGGGCAATCAGGTTCTGCCATAACTGGTAAAAATTATCACAGGGCGCCATCAGGGCATTGATTTTAGCCGGGTTCAAAACCTGAATACCGGAACAATAAATATTGCTTTTCTTTTCCCGGCTCAGCGCCGTTACAATATTTTTCTCATAAAAAATAAAATCCCCTTCCAGTCCCTCGATGGGCGTAACGGGAACCACCATACAAGGAGGCTCCCCAAAAGAAAAATAATCCTTTTCCAGTTTTTCATAATTCAATTCCACAATATTATCGCAGGTCAGCACATAAACCGGCTCATCCAGGTGTTTCATTAACGTATTAAAAATCCACCAGCTATTGTCCTTCCCTTCTGTATTAAAAATGCTGCTGACCTTATGCTCTATCACGTGTTTGGCCAGCATGGCCCCCTTATATCCTACCGTAATATGGATATGCGGAATGACACCGGCCAGTTTTTCGATCCGCTTGGCGATGAGTGTACTGCCATCATAGGGCGCCATGGCCTTCGGGATATCATTGGTGAGCGGCATCATACGCATACCGCGGCCCGCGGCCATAATTAAAGCATGGTTGATTTTCATATCGATGTTAATTACAATTCGTAAAGGATACTGATACCATCGCCGCTGAAACTGCCGGGTTATATCCCGTTATTTACGGAAAACATTTAGCAGGGTCGATGCGAAGCGCCGCGTGAACAATATCGAGAAATCGCTTTTTAAAGCCGACCGGAGCAGCGATAAGCGCTTTGACCTGGAATAAGTTGCTGCATGACTGATGATATCCTGTAACCGGAAGGAGGCCATTAGCCGGCCAGTGTACTTACCAAATTTTTCATTTAGTACTTTATCCTCCCGGATAGTACGGATGATTTGCCCGCACTGGTAGTCAAGGTTGCTGTACGCATCTACGTGCACCGAACGCTGCGGATGCTCTCGCACCCCTGAATTCACTTTGTTAATTCGTCCCACTTTGTACCTGGCCAGCACCTGGAACCAGAACAGGTAGTCTTCGGAACCGATCATTTGCGGGTCCAGGCTAAACCGGAATTCTTTGTAGACGTCCCGGTGCATATAAGCCCCGATTGCGGAAAGAAAATTCCCGCTGCAGAGCGCTTTATACTGGTTCCGGAGCGGCGCAAAGGGAACCCTGTACACGACTTCCCGCCGGTCGTTTACCATCTCGAATTTATTATGAAAGACTTTCAGCGACGGATTGTTCTTATGAAAGCTGGCGGCATCCGCCAGGCCATCCGCATACATAAAATCGTCCGAATCAAGCAGTGTTGCAAAGTCGTTACGGGCCGCCTCCATCCCGGCATTTCGTGAATAAGAGCGTTCGTAATTTTTTTCGTTGCGTATATACCGGATCCTGCCGGTGTCGATATAGGACCGAAGCACTTCCGTCGTGTTATCGGTGCTGCAATTATCGATCACGATAATTTCATAATGCGGATACGTTTGCGCAAATACCGATTCCAGCGTTTCTATAATCAGGTGCGCCCGGTTATACGTTGGGATAATAACGGAAAAACTTACGGCTTTCGCGCTTACTTCAGCGCCGGGTTGCTGACCGGACTGATATTCGTTTAATTGCTCCTTACCGGTGGGCACCTGCTTAAATATTGATCTTTTTAAAACGAGGGCGGTTAATACAAAACAGGAGGTCCTGTTTCCCCGCACGGGTGAAACTGATACGTGGCAGCACCGTTTGTCCTGCGTTCAAATCAAAATGGTCAAAATAGACCGGATTCGTCGTGTAGGTGAACGGGTGACCTGTTTGATAACAAACATCAAGTACCTGCCGGTTGTAATGCTCTTTCTTACCATAGGGAATGGAAAAATGGCGTATGGTATCCTGTATGACTGATTCGAGGTACAGTTTATTGTCAAGAATTTCCGCCCGCAGGTCAGCCTCATCTTTGCACTGCGACAGCACCTGGTGCGTGGATGAGTGGTTGCCGATGATCACCCCCAGCCGGTGCAGCTCTTTTACATCTTCCCGGTCCAGGTATACTTTCCGGGAATAGGTACGCGTGAATAATTGCCGGTCGGCTCCCAGGTAGGTCAGGCAGTTATTTTCCACAGCGGCACGGTTGACAAAGACAGCGAATGGAATATTCCGGTCATGGAGAAAGGGCATCGCCGTTTCTTTCACAGAATAGAACCCATCGTCAAACGTGATGCTGGCGAGCCGCCTGTTTGATTTCCCCGGCCGGGTAATTTCATCGAGCGACACCAGGTCAAAATGCCCGGACAGCCATTCAACCTGTTCATAAAAATTAAGAACAGGCGTGGAATAGAGTTCCGAATATTGCGCTGATCCCGGGTCTGAAACATCATGATAAAGAAATATGATGCGTTTGTAAGACGGGATCAGTATATTCCCGGAGAGCAGTGATTTGACCAATCGCTTAACCATCTTTCAACTTTTCAAACGGCTTATTCAGCATTGATATTACCGGGGTGTTCAGCCGAATATTTGCTGAAGTGCGGGCCCTACCTTTTCAGGCGACCAGTATTCTTTTGCCAGTTTCATGGCATTTCCCGAGAGCTTTTCCCGGAGTTCTTTATCGGCCAGCAGTTCTTCGATTCCCGCCGCAAATTTTTCAGGGTTCACTTCTTCCACCCCGTAAAAATGTTCCCGGTGAACGACAAATCCTTTTAGCCAGTCGATATTATATGCAATAATGGGCAGCCCTACAATAGCGGCCTCCCGGAAAGAACCGCCCGTGAGGGGCGAAACAAACAGATCGGCTTCCATCAGGTAGGGCGGAATTTCGCCGTTGGGCATATATTCGGAATAAACAACCAGTTTTTTTTCAACACCCAGTTCCCGGGCCAGGGCCAGCAGGTTATCTTTTTCAGGACCGAAACCGATCAGGGTCAGTTCTGCATTGATATGCCTGGATTGAAGTATGCCCAGCGCACGAATTAAATGGTCGACCAGTTTTTCAGGCATGAACCTGCCGACATAAATGAGTTTATACGGTTCATCCGTTTTCAGCCTGACCTCGTATTTTTTATGCAGTGCGCGGAATGTTTCCATGAAGGAAGGATAGGCTACCGTCTCGGGCAGGGTGTCCACGATAATCAGTTTTTTCCTGATGGTTTTGTTTTCCTGCAACCAGTTAATGAAATTGCCCGCCCCCTTTGCCGTAACAACGGCGCTGCAGAACCTGTAAGACATTTTCAGCAGGATGCGTTCCAGCCAGATCGGGTATTTGTAACTGAGTGATTTCCCGGAAACCTTATACATCTGTTCCGGGTAAGTCATGGGCGCCATATATATCTTTTTCCGGAGGAAAAATTTTACCATAAACCCGATCCACCAAACCCACACCTGTTCGTAGGTAATAAAATGTGTAGCCCCGGTCTTCCGGGCATATTTCCAAAGCCGGAAAGGCGCCAGTATGAAATTGATCTTGTTGCTGTTTTTTCCCAGGAAAACGAAGGAGGATCTCCCGTTATGAACGGTTTCGTGATGATGTGTGAGCGAAACATTGTTCACTTCGTCAAAATAACATTCATAATTTTTAAGGTACCAGGCATTCGCCTTTTCGGACAAATCTGTGGTGAGGGTGCCGTAGAATAAATTAAAAATGGTCAGTTTTTTCATGGGTGCGGGACGAGGTTTGATCATTGGGGGGATGCGCGGTAGGGCTTGTCGGCGAGAACGGTTTCCTGCAGTCCCCGCAGGACGATACCATGCCGGTAAGTAAAATGGTTTTCAATTTGTTCATTGAATAAATATTTCCGGACCAGTATATCGGGTTCATTGTACCCCATCATCGCCCGAAGGGAGGTGGTGCCTGAAAAACGCGGGTTGATCTCGAATACATAAACCTGGTCATGGTATAACCGGCACTGGATATTAATCGCGCTCCTGGCGTCTAATGCCCCGGCGATCCGCTCACAGGCTGCCCTTACCGGTTCAAATGCCCCGAATTCTCCCTGGGAGATGCCACTGCTGATGACCAACTGGTCCCCCAATTCCGGGCGGCCGGTCCTGTTTTTTATTTTCAATTTATTACCGAGCCCGCTGCTGATAAAGCGGCGTAAAACGATGGAGTTAATAATTTCCCCTTCCAGGGAACAAAGCACCCCGGCCGTATATTCCTGGTCCGGTGTGCCAATGTATTCCTGCACGATGAATTCGGGATAGGAATTCAGCAAATATTTACCAAAGACAAGTAATTCCTGCTGGTTTTGCGCTACCATGATATTGGCCGATCCGCTTCCGCCAACCGATGGCTTTAATACCGCGGGGAAGAATGAAATAAGCTGAAGATCGCGTTCTTCCTTCACCTGTACCGTTACCGGGAACCTGAAGCCGTTATTTTCCAGGAATTGAACGGTCTTTGATTTATCAAAACAGGTATCTAGTACTTCCTGTGAATTGATCGGCAGAAAGATTCCCGCCTCCGCAAATATCCCGCGGTTCTGCCCGATCACTTTTAATTCGGGTTCTGAGCCCGGCAACAAAACCCGGATCGAAAATTTTTTACATAGGTCAAGAAGGGCAGGTATATAGCCGGCATCGGCGGCCAGGGGTACGATCGCGCCATAATCACAGTCGCCGAGCCCTTTGCTGACCGCGCTGGTATCCGTACCTACAATGACGTACCGCGTCTTTTCGGCCAGCCGCAGCGCTTTGATCAGTTGTTCCCCAAGCCCGCCGCCTCCTACTCCTGTTACCAGTACCCTGATTTCTGCATTCATGATATATTATTCCTTCTAAAGATGTTAATCACCGAATCATGGATAAACGGGGCGAAAGTATTGATCGTGTTTTCCATATCGATAATAAAATGCCGGAAATCCACTTCTCCGGATATGGTATCGAATAACACAGCCGTTATTTTATTTCCATGATCCCGGCTGAATCCGCATGAACCCACGTTTACCCACTTTGTTTTGCCCTGATCCCGGATGAATGAGCGATGGGTATGACCCATGAATATATATGAATACGCCAGGGACGCGTAAGGGGTTAGTGCAGTATCCGGATAAATATAACCCTGTAATTGATTATCGGGACTACCGTGTACCAGCAATAGTTTTTTGCCGCCGGTCTCCAGTTCGAGAAAAGGTGGCCATTGCCGGAGGAACCGGAAATTCAACCCGGATATTTTTTCCCTGGATTCCTTCAATTTGTAAATATCCTCTTTCGCCGGATCATAGTCCGCCAGGCCGGCTAACATGGCATCATGATTACCCATGATACAACGGGCGTTCACCTCCCGCAACTGATCGATCACCTCGTTCGGAAAAGGAAAATAGCCTACGGCGTCGCCGAGGAAATAAATTTCATCCGCCCGTTTTTCAAAAAAATCAAGGCATTTCTTTAAGCCCAGGTAGTTCCCATGGGCGTCTGATATGAACCCGAATACCATGCTGAAAATTCAGCGGCCCCGCCGCAAATGGCCGGCCCATTCCGTTAACCCCGATTCAAGAGTTACCCGGGGCTGCCAATGTAAAAGTTGTTTTGCCTTTTCAATACTGAACAGTGCCTTATATCCCTCCTGTTCATCCGGTTTGCCGCTCGGAAGCACCTTGCTGGCAGTGCCCGGGAAACATTTTACGGCCAATGTACCCAGTTCTTTCATGGTAACCGGTCTTCCGCCGGAGATATTATATACGCCGTTGACCGCCCGGTCGCTGAATGAAAGGCGCACCGCATCCGCGATATCATCCGCATGGGTGAAGTCCTGCTGCCGTAACCCCTCGCCATGGTAAAAGATATCCTGTCCCGTAAAAGCCCTTTCCATAAATGTTTTAAGGACCGTCTGGTGTCGCTGGTCGAAAGCATA
>CAZQGZ010000032.1:18219-24787 GCA_964592935.1 uncultured Chitinophaga sp.
GGATCTTCGATACAACGAATGAGGCAATCCACAAAATCATCCACATAGCACCAGGCCCTGATCTGGGTGCCGTCGCCGTTGATGAATATTTCTTCATTCCTGAGCGCTTTTTTAATAAAAATTTGCAGGGCCCCCTCGCCGGTTTGCCCCGGGCCGTATACATTAAAGGGCCTGACTGTTACAACCGGAAGCTGATACTGACGGTAATAGGCATGCGCCAGGTGTTCACCTGCCAGTTTGCTCACGGCATATACCCACCTGGCTTCCCCGGCAGAACCCGCCACCGTATTATCTTCTTCGGATGATTTATACGCCATACTCCCGAAAATTTCAGAAGTGGAAAAATCAATAAACCGGTCGCGAACCCCGTTTTCTTTAGCCGCCCATAATACATTGGCCGTGCCAATCATATTTACATTCATCGTCTTTACCGGATCCTTGATCACCGTGTCAATACCGGCAATTCCTGCCGCATGCACCACGATATCGGCGCCCTTCATGCTTTCGCGGAGCAGCCCTATATCCAGCACATCACCCCGGATGATATGTACATGGGGGTGATCGGCCAACCCGCTGCCCGTAAGCGTATCCCGGTGAAAATTATCATATACGATAATCCGGTTCTGTTCTACATAATTTTTAATTAATGTATTGGCGATAAAACCGGCCCCGCCCGTAATGAACATTTGTTTGTTACTGATCATAGCTGATTTAAAGTTGCTGAAATATACAATACTTCCTCTTCGGTTAATAAATCATATAATGGAATAGCCAGCCCCCGGGTATAAGCTTTGTACGCATGCGGGAATAATTCGGGTACATTCAACTTGTATTTATGCTGGTAATACTCCTGGGCCGGTATACACTGGGCGCCGTAATTCGCGCCGATCCCCTTTTCCTTTAATAGCCGTATTACTTCTCCCTGGTTGTACTTCTTATCCAGCATAACATGAAAGGTCTGCCAGCTGTGGTTCCTGTCACCGGGAATGGCGGGAAGCGTAATGGCCGGATTTTTTATTTGTGAAAAATAAAGCGACGCGAGTATTTGTTTTCGCGCGATGATCTGATCCAGTCTTTTCAGCTGACCCAACGCGAGTGCGGCCTGGAAATCGGTCATCCGGTAATTGAATCCCGCATCCGGGAAATGCATGATCCCTGCCCGGGTTTCGATGCCATGGTTCCGCATCCTGCGAAATTGCTGTTCCAGTTTTTCATCATTTGTAACCAGCACACCACCTTCGCCGGAGGTTACCGATTTCCGGGGATGCAAGGAGAAAGATCCGGCAATTCCGAATGAACCTACCGGCCGGTTCCGCTGCATGGCTCCCAGGGCGCAGGCGGCATCTTCGATGACATACAGCTTATTCGCCGATGCCATGCTGCAAATGGTTTCAATATCGCAGGCCAGCCCGAATTCATGTACGGGGATAATGGCTTTAGTTTTTCCGGTAATGGCCGGGGCGATTTTTCCGGCATCAATATTAAACGTAGATGGCTCAATGTCCACGAAAACAGGCCTGGCCCCGACAAGCTCCACGACGTTGGCGGTTGCCACATAGGAAAAGGCGGGGACGATCACTTCATCTCCGGGGCCGATCCCCAGTACTTTGAGCGCGAGGTGCAGGGTAGCGGTTCCGTTGGATACCGCCACCGCGGCTTTAGTTCGGGCCTGCGTAGCGAAAATGTTTTCCAGCGATAATACATTCTCTCCCTGGATCAGCATACCGCTTCGAAGCACCCGGGCAACCGCTTCGATATCGGATTCCGTAATGGAAGGTTTTCCCAATGGAATAAATGTTCTTTGCATCATCCTGTCTTTATGCTCCTGATATCATGCACCAGCTGGATGCTTTTTTGTGTTTCGGTGAGCGGGAATCCCCTGCCAGCCAGTATTTCGGAATAAGATGTGGTATGAAGTTCGGTGAACCCTTCGCTGAATTCAAAACTTTCCCCGTCGATGGTCAGTGACCGGAAAGTGCGTTTACCTTCCTGTTTGGCTTCGGGGGGCAATGCAGACGGGTTAATGCTCAGGAGCCAGTCCACATCCGCTTTTTCCAGCCGGAGTTTTCCGGCCGCTGTGTCATGGGTATGTTGTAATACGGTGTTGCCGGTTACATCGCCGAAGATCCAGAGCAGCATATCAAAAAAATGCACCCCGATATTAGTGGCGATCCCCCCGCTTTTCTGCACATCTCCTTTCCAGCTGGCATGGTACCAGTGTCCGCGGGAAGTAATATAAGTAAGATTGATAGTATATCTTTTTCCGGGAGGACCTTTCCGGATTTTTTCACGCAGGCTGATGATGGCCGGGTGCAGCCGCAACTGCAGGATGGTATATACGTGGCGGCCGGTTTCTTTTTCAATTTCCATCAGCGCGTCCACATTCCAGGGGTTGAGTACCAGTGGTTTTTCGCAGATAACATCAGCCCCGACGCGTAGGCCGAAACGAATATGCGCATCGTGCAGGTAGTTGGGTGAGCATACGCTTACATAATCCGTATGGATTCCCTGCCGTTTCAGTTTTTCGATATGCCGGTCGAACCTTTCAAATTCCGTGAAGAAATCCGCTTCCGGGAAATAACTGTCAAGAATTCCCACCGAATCGTGTTTATCCAGGGCCGCCAGCAGGTTATTGCCGGTATCCTTAATGGCCTTCATGTGGCGGGGGGCGATATAACCACCGGCCCCGATGAGCGCGAAGTTTTTCATGCGATACGGTTGAAGGGGTTTACTTTTTTACCCATAATACCAGTTTATAAAATCGCATCCGGTAGAGGAACCACCCGCCCGCCCGGTACAGAAACTTTACGAGCGAATGATCTACCAGGGTCAGTAATTCGCGGCAAAATAGCCGGACCTGCTGTATGCCGTATTTCTTTTTTTTCAGATAATATAAATTAGCCCGGAAGTATTCATCAAAAATATATTTTTTCCGTACGCGTTCCATGTCATTACGTATTTTATCACTGATACCGGGCGCGCCAGCCAGATAGTCATACACAATTTTACGATCCTTTATCAAGGCAAGGGTACGCGCTTCCCGTTCTTCATTGTAGGTCCAACGCACCACGCCTAAAGTAGCCGGGTCATAATAGGCGTCTCCGTGCAGCAAACACCGGATGGAAAGAAAAACGTCGGCGGCGAAATGGATCCCCTGATAAGAAATCCCGCCCACTTTGTCGTACACATCCCTGCGAAACAGTAATGCCGCTGTAGCGCCATGATGAAACCGGAGATACCTGATGTAGATATCGTCAAATTTTGCTTTCCCTGTCAATTCACTATAATGGGTATCAATCACCGGCGAGATACCCGATTCGGTTTCACGGTTTGTTTTGCCATAAGCCATAGCAATGGACGAATCGAGCTCCATGTGCGGCACCAAAACACTGATTAAGTTTGGGAAATAATAATCATCCGAAGAAAGAAACGTTATATATTTTCCGGTAGCGCAACTTGCACCAAATGCAAAGTTTTCAGTCAACGGCAGGAATTGCACAGGGCATACAATCCGGCAGCGAGGGTGATCTTTATATTTATCCAGAATGGCCAGGCTATCGGAAATTGTTGTATGATTATTGGATATAATTACTTCAATGTTTTCATATTCCTGGCTGACTGCACTCAGTATCGCCTGTTCAAGGTAATCCGGTCGTTGGTTATAAGTAGGGATAATAATACTGACCAATGGTAATGCTAAACCGGGCATACATTAAAAATTTCTCCGCCTTATATTCTGCAAGAACCGCCTTACTTCCGGTTTCAGGTAGGGAGCCCCGAATAATACGGTTGCCAGGAACCCGACACCGATACACAACCCGCATAACATAACTGCTACCAGAGGTGAAAAAGTGAAAAATTCATGTATTAAATAAAACGGAGCAGCAAAAAACACAGCGCAGATAACCGGTCTTATCACATCGTTGATGTACCAGGATGCTCTTTCCGACTGAAGAATCCGGCTGAAGAGGTAGGCCATGGCAAAAATCAGGAAAGCGATGTTCAGGCTCATCCACATAAATGCTCCCCCCTGTATACCATAGGTAACCGCAGCCCAAAAAGTAAATGGGAAGAAAAAAACAAGGGCAACCAGGCTTATATTTATTCCAAACCGGGTCCAGCCCAGTGAAAGTGTATATTGAAAAGGGATTGTCATCAGGCTGTTTATCATATTCCCGAGGATCAGAAACCGGAGTACCGGGCCAGCTTGTTTTGCAATATCTGTATTCCTTGTCCAGAACAATAATATCTCATCAGCGAAAATAAATACTCCCATACCTATCGGCAACACCAGAGCGGTTATTAACTGGCTGGATGTATGAAATATTCGCTTTATTCCCTGTTCGTCATTTTTTGCTATCAATTCTGTGATTTTTGGAAACACGGCCTGAGCTACTGGAGTAATAATTATAGAGAGTAATGCTGCCACAGAAGCAGCCAAAGCATAATAACCGAACTGGCTCAGTTTGACGGTATTACTCAAAACGATTTTATCCGTTTGAGTCAAAAGAATTACAAGAAACGAAGTCCCCATAATGCCCAGTGCAAATTTCCCTGATCTTTTTATAACGGATTTATTAAAAACCGGTTTCCGGCCAATCGGCGGCAAATATTTCCATAATAAATACCGGAATACAATTAGCTGGGTAATATTCATGAAGATCTGCCAGATCAGGAAAGCATGCAGGGTCGGTGAAACAAGCCAAAGCACAAGTATAGCTCCGGGCGCCTTTAATGTGGCTAAAATAATATTAACCGTATTCAGCGTCACTTGTTTCTGCAATCCCATAAGCCCCCCCTCATACAATCCCCAGGGCAATTGAAACGAGAAATTAATGGCCATTAAAATAAAAGCAAATAAAATGGAATCCTTGTTAAGTGAATCAGGTTTTACCCAGTGACTGCTGAGAAAAAAAGCGCTTCCGATCAAGATCACGCCAATAGATAAAGAAACTCCGATATAGATCTTTTCCAGTGTCCGCACCAGGTCATTCATATATTCTTCTTCATCCCGTAAAGCGGCATGTTTCGCCAGCTCACGATTGAGAGTTGTTGTAAGCCCCATATCCAATAATGCCACCAACGTCTGCAGCGTTGTAAATACTCCCAGTAAACCGTAGGCCTCGATTCCGATATAATGTATATATACGGGTACAAAAACTATTCCTATCGTCATCGCCCAAAACCTGCCCACAAAATTGGCGATGATATTAAAATGGACCTTCATAGAGTATGATTTCCCTAAAACACATCACCTAAAATTTAAACCCAAGTTATGGGGTGCCGGGAGAAACTCTTTTTCACTTTTGTGCAACAATAATTTAGGGCTATAATCATGCACGATTCTGAACAACTCATTATCAATAATATTCTGGTTCTTTATGGCAAGCAGATTAAAACCATGTGCGGGTCCTTCTATATATGTCCTTTCAACAGGTATCAATTCGATTTTCATGCCCTCTGTGTCCATATTATTGTGAAAATCCCTGATTGAAAATACTGAATAGCCCCTATCAATCATATACTTAACCGAATCCGAATTTTCAAGGCCATTGCTCCAATCGTTATGGAGGCTATGATTTTCAAAAATAACTACAGGCGAACTGTCTTCTAACATTTTTTCAGCCCCTTTTAATACATTCATTTCTGCCCCCTCCACATCTATCATTAATAAATCAATTTTATTAATATTATTTTCAGCCATGTAATCATCAATAGAAATAGTCTCAATGTAGTTGATTGCATTTGTTGGTGCCTGCACTGTACTGGCTAAAGCGTCTTCTCCCTCAAAACAAAGTTTTTCCCCGGATTTTGACCATAATGCCTTTCTATTAATTTGAAAGTTTTTCAACTTATTTAATTTAGCATTTTCTTCGATCAATGATGAATTTAATTCATTGGGTTCAAATGTGTGACAAATGCCATAATCTTTTATTAAATCTGCTATAATTAGTGCGTGATCTCCAAAATATGCACCGCCAATAATTACATTTTTTGCTCCTGATGAGAAATGTTTTAACGCCTTAGTAGTCTGAGGCTCCCATACATGGTTTGGAATATTCGGATTAGAAAGTAAAAATTCCCTCGCTATTTTCGAATTATAAATAAATTTTATTTTCAATCCATTTTTAAGTTGTTTTATAAACATATTTCCTGAAAACAATTCATCACATAACAAACCCGAAAATGCATCACGGATGTTTTTATAAGGATACCCCATCTGAATCTCTAGATTTATTATTGATAAAATAAATTTATCAGTTAGTTCGGAGCTCTCTTCAAGACTTCTTCTAATAATTTCCATTTTACTCATTTCAGTATTATTTTATTTTTTTTAGATACCCCCCACTATATGCTTCTGAAATCAATAGTTTTTCAGTGATTTCATTATCTTGTTTAAACTCTTTATTACCTTCAAGAAATTTTAACATCGCAGTAAACGGATTATTGCCAACATCCCAAGGTCTATTCTCATAATACCCTTTCGGGAAAAATTCAATCAGCGTATCCGGTAATACCATATAAGATCCCTTCGTTACCAGTGGCGCATACAGTTCCAGTTCACGCA
>CAZQGZ010000033.1:0-24345 GCA_964592935.1 uncultured Chitinophaga sp.
CCCAAAAATCACGAAGCTGGTATCCGTCTTCTCGGTGTGCTGGCGCGCATTGCCATTTGTTACTTTTTCGCATCCATCATTATTTATTACCTGAAACCCAGGCTTGCTTTTTTTGCCGGTCTTGTCTTATTGCTTCTATACTGGGCCTTATGTTTTTTATTGGGCGACAAGAGCGATCCCTACAGCATGTCGGGTTGGTTTGGAAATGATGTGGACAAAGCCATTCTTCATTTACCGCATATGTACAAAGGGGAAGGAATTCCCTTTGATCCCGAAGGCATCATGAGCACGTTGCCGGCTATTGTGCAGGTCATATTTGGTTACCTGGTCGGTGATTATATTCAGAAAAAGTCTTCCACGGGCGGGACAAACGGGCAGCAAAAGAATTTTGAAATGCTGAGTGGTTTATTTGTTGCGGGAGTCGCCCTGCTGTTAACCGGTTTTTGCTGGGATATGGTCTTTCCCATCAATAAAAAAATATGGACCAGTTCTTATGTGGTTTATACAACCGGTCTTGCCATCATGACTATTGCCACTATGATTTATTTTATAGAATTCAAAAACATCAAAGGTGGATTGGCCAGGTTCTTTGATGTATTCGGGAAAAATGCATTGTTTGTATTTGCGCTCAGCGCTTTTCTTCCAAAGATCTTATGGCTGATCCGTATACCCAACGGCACGGGTAAAGATGGCAACCCGGTGTATACTGATCCCTGGCATTGGTTTTACAATAATGTATGTGCCAAAATTCCCGGTGACCCGAAAATAGGTTCTCTCGCTTTTGCCATTTGCTTTATCCTTTTTATGTGGTCGATCTGTTACTGGATGGACAAAAAGAAAATTTATGTGAAGGTGTAATGCCTTCCTTTTATCCGTGTTGAATGGTCTTGCCGGATTCCTGTTTATTTTTTATCAGGTGACTTCAAAAAATTCATTCCACCTGGTTGTATAGCGGGGGCTTCTTAATTCCTGCCGCATTTTCCAGTCCCTCGTGGTTCCGCTCGCGGCAAATTTCAGCACATCATCCCGCTGGCTGAAATTCACGTTATCGATCATGTCCATCAGTTTCCGTTCGCAGTTTTTATTACCGGGGAGAAATAAATTTCCCTGGATCGACCGGTCGGGCACAATGCCGCTCAGCATGACGCCTGCTTTTTTATAAAGCGTTCCTTTTTTATACAATGCATCAACCAGTTCAATGGCAGGCTTGATCAATTCATTGGTACAGGAAGTGGCGGCAGGCAAAGTGGCAAAACTGCTGTGCGTAGCTCCCCGGAAACCGGGAGAATGATCTTCCTGTTTGGCCACAACAAACACGCTGATCACCCGCGCAGCGCCATGTTGTCTCCGTAATTTTTCCGCAGCCCTTGAAGTGTACGTAGCTATGGCTTCTTTAATATCATTGATGTCGCCCACAGGATTGCCGAACATCCGGGTGGTCGCTATCATTTTTTTATTCACCAGTTCCTCTTCCATTTCCTTCGAAGGAATTCCCTTCAGTTCACGGATCAGCCGTACGCCCACCACTCCGCCGAGGTGGGTCCGCGCAAATTCTTCGCTTACATTCCGCAATTGCAGGGCATCATAGATACACCATCGTTCTTTTAATTTATACGCATACTGGTGTCCTATTCCCCATATATCTTCTACCGCTGTCTTGCGCAGGGCTTCAACGATCTTGTCTTCTGTATCGAGCACCATCACACATCCTGTTCGTTGTTTATCTTTCTTGGATAACTTGTTGGCGAGTTTGGCCAATACTTTCGTGGGCGCAACCCCTACCGATACTTTGATACCGGTCCATTGTTCTACCGTTTGCCTGATCTCTTTTGCAAGGGCGATCATTTCTTCCGCCGGGAAAATACTGAGGTCAAGAAAAGCTTCATCCACCGAATACACTTCCACGTTTTTTTTGCCCAGCATGATGCGCAGCGTTTCCATGACCCGCCAGCTCAGGTCGCCGTATAAATTATAGTTGGAAGAAAAAACGGTGATACGATGTTTTTGGATCAGCGGCTTTGCCATAAAATAAGCGATAGCCATTTCGACGCCCAGTTTTTTGGCCTCATCGCTGCGCGAAACGATGCACCCGTCATTGTTGCTGAGTACGACCACCGGCTTCCTGTCGAGGTGCGGCCTGAATAACCGTTCGCAGGAACAATAAAAATTATTACAATCAAGAATCGCTTTCATACCTGGTGAATAACAAACGTCACCACTCCCCACATCACAAAATCGCTGAACTCGGCGAGGTTGATCGTTTTATACCGGTTGTTTTCCGGGATCAAAAACGCCGATGAAAAATTTTTGTGAAACCGCCGCACCAGCAACTCGCCATTTAATACGGCCACAATAATTTTCCCGTTCACCAGTTTCACCGAGCGGTCAACGATCAGCACATCATTATCAAAAATGCCGGCTTCGCGCATGGCATCTCCCTTCATGCGGAAGAAATACGTAGCCGGTTTGTTCCGGATGAGTTGCTCATTCAGGTCGATCCCCCGTTCCATGTAATCATCGGCGGCTGCACCAAAACCCGTGGCGTTGGCGGTCTTCACTTCCTGCTGCGTGAATTGTTTGGAGCCTGTATAGGCCGCGCCATAAAATTCTTCTCCTTCCATACAGAATAATTTTCCTGATATAAAGATGATAAAAATAATTTGAAATAACTAAATTTTTTAGTATTTTAGTGCTAAATATTTAGGTATTATGAAACGGGTTGTTAATACGATCCCGGGCTACCGGGTGTTTGAATATTTACTGGTACTGAGCCCGCATGAGGAATTGCGGAAACGGGTCATGAAAGTAAAGGAAGAATTTTCAACCGTGTATAAAACGGAGAATGCCGGGCGGGGCGGGCCGCAAATAGCGCTGGTAACTTTTGCGCAATATGAAATGATGGAAGAGCGTATCATGAACCGGCTGCGGACCCTGGCCATGGGATTCCCTCCTTTCAAAGTCGAGCTGAAGAATTTCGGCAGCTTTCCCTCGCATACCATTTATATTAATGTAACCAGCAAATTGCCCATTCAACATGTAGTGAAAGGAATACGAACCGAATGCCAGCGGTTGATGAAACTGAATGATGATCACAAACCTCATTTCATCCTGGAGCCACATCTCACCATTGCCCGGAAATTAAAACCCTGGCAATATGAAAAAGGCTGGCTGGAATACAGCCACAAACATTTCACCGGCCGTTTTATTGCAGATGGAATGAGCTTATTAAAAAGACCGGAGGGTGAAATAAAATATCACCTGGTGCAACGATTCGATTTTCAGAACCTGCCGGTGACAACAAAACAAGGAGAGTTATTCGGACAATAAAATACAGATAAAATGTTTAACCCATTAACTGAAAGAGAAAACTGGCTGGCAGGACAAGTTGTAGATATTGCTATATGTATTCATAAAGCATTGGGACCGGGATTGCTCGAAAGTATTTATGGAAAGTGCTTTTGCTATGAATTGGCGAAGAGAATTATTCCCTTTGAGAAACAGAAAATTGTTCAATTGCAGTATGACAAATTGGTTCTTGATGAAGGGCTGCGAATTGATATTTTAATCGATAAACTTGTGGTTGTTGAGTTGAAGGCGCAGGAATATTATCATCCTGTCTGGGAGGCTCAACTGCTTAGCTACATGAAACTCAGCAATAAGAGGCTGGGATTTATCATAAATTTTAATGTGCCTTTGATGAAAGAAGGAATTAAGAGAATGGTAGTATAAAATATTTTGAAACACCAAGGCACGGAGACACGGAGGCACAAAGTATTTTATAAAAGTGTTTAATTTTTCTCCGTGTCTTTGTGTCTTGGTGCCTCCGTGTTTCAAAATATTTACCGATGGCTATCGGGAAAGGCAAGAATAAAAGTGGGACGAAGTAACCTTCTTGAGGGGCTTAGCTGAAACAACTTAACAAACAAAACCAACATTGCCATGCCAGATCAATTGCAGCAGGACCATTTCAAAGTGGAAACAAAAAAACAGGATGAAGGCTCGCCGTACTTACCGGGCAGAGGCGCCCGGTTCAACACCAAAAACCGTTTCCAGAAAAATGAAAGCTCAAGGGAGCATATCGAAGGAATTGATGACTGGGAAGAAGCCAATTCACGAACACAATACCTCGAACAGGAATCAAAGACCATAGTCAATAAAGTGGAAAGCCCGGATGTGGGAATGAGCTATAGTATGAATCCCTATGCGGGTTGCGAACATGGTTGTATTTATTGTTATGCCCGCAACGTGCATGAATACTGGGGTTACAGCGCGGGGCTGGATTTTGAAAGGAAGATCATCGTCAAGAAAAATGCGCCGCAACTGTTGCGGAAATTCCTGATGCACCCGAAATGGAATGCAACTCCGATCATGCTCAGCGGGAATACGGATTGCTACCAGCCCGCGGAACAAACTTACCGCCTGACAAGAGGGTTACTGGAAGTCTGTAATGAATTCAATCAGCCCGTAGGTATATTAACAAAAAATTCATGGATCCTGAAAGATAAAGATGTGTTGCAGGAAATGGGAAAGAAAAAAATTGTTTCGGCCATGGTTTCCATCACTTCATTCAATGAAGAGCTGCGAAGAGTCATGGAGCCAAGAACAACAACGGCCAAACAAAAATTAAAAGTCATTCATGAATTAAGCACCGCCGGTGTCCGCATGGGCATCATGATGGGGCCAATGATCCCGGGATTGAATGAACATGAAATGCAACGGATCATGAAAGCAGCGAGAGATAACGGGGCAACTTTCACTGCTTATACTTTTATCAGGCTGAACGGAGCCATCAAATTATTATTTCATGATTGGCTATACAAAAATTTCCCTGACCGGGCCGACAGGGTTTGGCATTTAGTTGAACAAAGTCATGACGGCAAAGTGAATGATAGCCGCTGGGGCGTGCGCATGCGGGGTGAAGGTAACATAGCCCAGATGGTGGCGCAACAGTATTAAAAATACGGAAAACTTTATGGAATGAATGCGGAGGAATGGAGTCTGGACAGGAGTATTTTCAGGAGGCCGGGAGAACAGGCGAAATTATTCTGATTCAAACTCCAGCAATATATCCTTGTCATGATAAAGGACAAGAGATTTATCTTTTACCTCAAACCGATTCACTCTTTCCAATAATTTGAAAAAAGCATCTTCGGTTTCCTGAGTTCCCTCACAATACATCTTTGTTGAAAAAATATCTTTAATGCTGACCGTATTCCCTGAAACGCTGATCGTGCTTCCAAAAGCATTGCAACCCCCATTGCCGCCTGCGCTTTTTTTTGATTGGTTGAACCGGATAAAGGAATTGCCGGTTATGAGTTCCGCGTGACCGGCATCATGAATTTTCTTCAGCTCCCATTTAGTATCATACAGCGAATAGTGTTGCCTGGAACCTTCTTCTTTCATTACAAAAGCTGAGAAGAACATAAAAGTCCCGGTACCGACAAGGGTGATCAGTTTCATTGTTAGTGATGTTGATTAATAAAAAGATGATGCAGAAATTATAATTGCACAGTTCAAAAAATATTTATGCAATTATTTAACATTTGGCTCCGGTTATCCCATCGCTGTGTATGAGAAAACAGAAAATAATCTTCGCTGTCATTTTAATTTTAAGCAATCCCCTCCTGTCACGGGCATGGGACCGGTATTTGCCGGCAAAGAAAATAGATGACCGGGTAATTGAATTGCTTTACCGCAGCACGTTTATGGAAATGAAATATTGCCCGGTGAAATGGCGAAAAAGTGATGCACCTGTATAAAATTAAAATATTGTATCTTGTTTTATCATGCGATTTCTTTTTCCCTTACTGCTGATTTCATTTTATTCCTTTGCGCAGCAGCGGCCCAACATCATTTATATCATGAGCGATGATCATGACAATGATGCGATCAGCGCCTATAACAAGAAATTTATTCTTACTCCGAATATTGACCGGATCGCCAAAGAGGGTATGTTATTTAAGAAGGCCTTTGTCGGAAATTCGATCTGCGGTCCGGCCAGGGCCACTTTGCTGACCGGGCAACACTCGCATAAGAACGGTATGAAAGACAACCGGACCCGATTTGATTCTTCCAAAATCACGATGCCTAAAATTTTACAACAAAACGGGTATCAAACTGCCATGGTCGGCAAATGGCATTTGGTATCCTATCCAACCGGGTTTGACTACTGGAAAATTCTCCCCGGCCAGGGCTTGTATTATGACCCGAGAATGATCAGCATGAACGGCGATACCTCCATCTTGAAAGGGTATGCAACCGATGTGATAACTGACGAGGCAATAAACTGGCTGGATAACCGGGATATGACAAAACCGTTTCTTCTTTTGCTTCACCATAAAGCTCCACACAGGAATTTTGTTCCAAAACTTAAATGGCTTGAAGTTTTCAGCCGGAAAATTTTTCCCGAGCCGCCGACATTATTTGCCAATATGAATGAACACGGCAAAGCCTGGCAAACCCAGAAGATGAGCATACTGAATGATATGACGCTCTGCACTGACCTGAAAGTTGATCCTGCATTCCTTGCTTCGATACCGGGATATAAACCGGATTCCAATGATATAAAAGGTTATCATGCCACCTTTAACAGGATACCCGAAGAGGACAGGAAAAGAATGAAGGAAATTTATGCAGCAAGAGGGAAGCTTGTTCAGCAATTTTATAATGACAAAAAACAACTGCTGAAACTAAAATACCAATGGTACCTGCAGGATTATATGTCCTGTGTGGCATCCGTGGATGAAAATGTGGGAAGGCTGCTTGATTACCTTGATAAAAACCAGCTTACCGATAACAGCATGGTCATTTACACCAGCGACCAGGGCATGTATTTGGGAGAAAACGGGTGGTTTGACAAAAGATGGATGTACGATGTGTCCATGCAAACTCCATTGATGGCCAGGTGGCCGGGACATATCAAGCCCAATACCGTCAATACAACGCTGGTGCAGAATATTGATTTTGCTCCCAGTTTCCTGGATGCAACCGGATCAAAGGTTCCGGAACAGATGCAGGGAGTGAGTTTGATCCCCCTGCTTACCGGGAAGATTAAATCGCTGAGCCGGCATAATCTTTATTATCATTATTATGAATACCCCATTGATCACCATGTTGTACCGCACCTGGGTGTGAGGGGCGAACGATACAAACTGATTTATTTCTATACCATCAATGAATGGGAGTTATTTGACCTGAAAAACGACCCGCTTGAACAACGTAACCTGATACTTTCAGCCTCGCATCAAAAAATCGTTGCACAGATGAAAGAAGAATTGCTGAAGTTGCGCAACCAATATGATGACCACGAAGAAGCCGGGGAACTTCACTGATATTTTTTACTTAGCTGGTAAAGTACTTTCATTTGTTCTATGCTCAATCCCCTTGTTGTATCCTGTAACCAATGCCTTTTGAATCCTGCAATGGCCGCATTGCTATCTTTAATTTCATATCCAATAATACGAAGCGCCTGCAAATGATCAAAGTGCTCAGGCATCACAACATGGGTTGTATCATCATACCAGTAACCAAATCCTTTTTCTGATAAAAGCTTCCAGGGAAAACGCCAGTTCGGATCGTTTTTCCTGGTTGGCGCTATATCACCATGCCCGATAAAATTGGAAACGGGAATGCTGTATGCTTTTTTCAACCGGTCAAGCAGGGCCAGTAAGCTTTTGATCTGCGGTTCTGTAAATGATTCATACCCGTTATTGTCCAGCTCGATCCCGATGCTGGAAGAATTCAGATCCGTTGTATTTCCCCATTTACTTACACCGGCATGATGGGCACGTAAAAGGTCGTTCAGCATATGATGAACAGTTCCGTCTTTACAAATAACATAATGCGCACTTACTGCTCTTGCATCCGTCGTGGTAAAAGTTTTCAAAGTTTGCCCGCAACTATCCTGTGCTGTATGATGAATGATCACAAAGTTGGCACGGCGCATGGAAAAATTGGTTGTTCCCGCCCAATCAGCCGCATAGGGAAGACCGGCCGAATCTGCCAGGGGATATTCGGCCAAAAGCTTTGAATATTTCTTTATTTGCTCCTTATACGCTTTATTGGTGTCTTTGTATTTGCTGTGCGAGCACCCATAAAAAAATAAAACAGCAGTGAGCAGCGAGGTCAAACAATATTTCATATACCACTAAAGATAATCGTAATCGGGTATGCCGGTGAAATGAGAAAGTAATTTTTTATTTCAAAAGGGCTTTCTTCAATCCCTGGATCAATCGTAGTATTTCCGGTACAATGCAAAAAGTATTTTGATCGCTGCCGGCGTCATGCCGCCTTTGGGATCTTTCATGAAATGTCTTTTAAAAGCTCTTATTGCTGAAGCGGGTGATGATACATCATACCCGACAATACGCAGCGCCATGATATAATCAAAGTTCTCCGGCACTTTTACATTGGTTGTATCATCCCACCAGCGGCCAAAACCTTTTTCGCTCAGCTCTTTCCAGGGGAAACGCCAATTGGGATCTTCTTTCCGGGTGGGGGCGATATCTCCGTGCCCGATAAAGTTGGCGTCCGGAATTTTGTATGCATTTTTCAAACGTCCCAGCAATATCAATAAACTATTGATCTGTGCTTCTGTGAAAGGCTGGTAACCGTTATTGTTCAATTCAATACCGATGCTGCTTGAGTTGAGGTCGGTCGTATTACCCCATTTGCTTTCTCCCGCATGATGTGAGCGGAGCAGGTCATTCAGCATATGATAAACGGTTCCGTCCTCGCAGATCACATAATGGGCACTGGCTTCTCTTCCGCCCGGTGTGGTAAATTCATTCAGTGTGGCATCGCAGTTATTCGTTGCCGTATGATGAATGATTACATAATTCGGGCGGCGCAAACCCATATTGGGAGTACCTACCCAATCATTGGCAAAACTAAGTCCCGCGGAATCCCGTACCGGGTATTCTGAAATTACTCTGGTTAATGAATCAATCATGCCCGCATAAAGCATGTTGGCCCTCGCATATTTTCCGGAAGGTGAAAAAGTTGTCCTGGCAACGGGTTCATTTTTGATCTCTGCCTGCACATTGTTTTGTACAACCTGTGTAATGGTATCCTTCGCCGTATTTTCCCTGAATGATACAGCCGGTCCATGAATGGTCACTTCAGCAGCGGGTTGGGGTAATGGCTCTGCTTTGGTAGCAACAATTTTCCGGGCGCAACCGGCACTAAACAAAAGCAGCAATAATCCAAAAAATGACGTTCCTGTTTTCATGCGTTTTTCTTAAGGGTTGTATTACAAGGGGCCGGACTCAGTCCAGGTCAATCTGAATCAATCCTCTAATATAAGAAAATTATTTCCTTTTTTTATCATTCGAACGGTGAAATGTTCTGCGTGGAGGTCTTTTACCGGTGCTGTTTCGATGCCGCGGATTGTAGGTTGGCGTTGCTCCGAATTCAGCGGGCAATTTTGCTTTTTCTATTTCTTTGCCCAGCAATTTTTCTATTACTGCAAATTTGTTTTGTTCTTTTTCGCTGATCAGTGTGAATGCCATGCCGTCTGCTTCTGCCCGTGCGGTACGTCCGATACGATGCACATAGTCTTCGCCGTCCCCGGGCACATCATAATTAATAACAACATCGATCGTATCAATATCAATACCGCGGCTCAGAATATCGGTTGCTACCAAAACCGGTATGCGGCCACTGGCAAAAGCGCTCAGTGTGTTTTCACGTACGGACTGTTCCAGGTCGCTGTGAATTTCTGACACATTGATCCCGCCATGTTTTAATTCCCGGGTCAGTTGCTTTACCGTTTGTTTACGGCCGCAAAAGATCAAAGCATTCTTATAGGAATTTTCTTTCAGTAATTTTTTGATCAGGGGAAGTTTCTGGGGTTCATATACCACAAATGCTTTCTGGATGATCTTTTCGGGGGGTTTTGAAATAGCAATATTAATTTCCACGGGATCATGGAGGATCTTCTTTGCCAGCTGGCGGATCTTTTCCGGCATGGTTGCCGAGAATAAAAGATTCTGCCTTTTGGCCGGCAGGGCCCTGATCATTTTAGTAATATCATCCTGGAATCCCATATCGAGCATCCGGTCAGCTTCATCCAGGATCAGGAACTGCAATCCCTTCAGGTTGACATAGCCCATATTCATATGTGCGATCATTCGGCCGGGCGTACATACAATAACATCAGCGCCCATCTGCAGCGCTTTTTTTTCGGCCACAAAATTTTGCGCATCATTGCCGCCATAGATCGCTATTGAACTGAGATGGGTGAAATAAGAAAGGCCCTCGATATGCTGTGAGATCTGGATGGCCAGTTCACGGGTTGGAACGATGATCAATGCCCCTACCCGGCCGTCTACATGATTTTGAAGCAGGCGGTTCATTACAGGTAATAAAAAAGCGGCTGTCTTGCCTGTCCCGGTTTGTGCCGATGCGATCACATCTCTGCCGGCCATGACCGGGGGTATCACCTGTTCCTGAACCGGTGTGGCGGTTTCATAATTAAAAGTCTCGATGCCTTCAAGCAGGCTGGGGTGAAAATTAAACTCGGTAAAACGCAAAATTGATTCTTTTAAGAAAAAGGCGAAGGTATGTCATTTACCGGCTGCCCGGCTTATTAATCCGGCAAAGAAGATAGAAAGGATATGATTAATCAGTTTGCTCAAAATCACACGGGTCACTGCCAAAAATCATCTTTTTCCCCCTAAACAGGATTTACTTTAGCAGGGATAGTTTTTTTTCATCACCAAAAATGATGGTTATGAAATATTATTTTTTGATGATGGCATTGATGGTAACCATTACTGCCAGGAGCCAGGACTGGACAAAACAATATGATCATGTGGATCAATGCATATGCGGGTTGTCGGTGGTCGGCAAAGGAGATAAACATGGCTATGCAGATAAAGACGGGAAATTAGTTGTTCCGCTGATCTATGATGAAGCCATGGCTTTTTCAGAAGGGATGGCTGCTGTAAAAGAAAATGGAAAATGGGGCTTCCTGGACAGCACCGGCAAAGTAGTGATCCCCTTACAATACAGTGATGCCATGTCATTCCATGGAGACATCGCTGTTGTAAGTAACGGGAATCACTATGGATTTATTGACAAATCAGGCAAAACAATAATTCCTTTTGTTTATGAAAATGCCCTGGGTTTTTCAGAAGACCTGGCGGCCGTCAACAAAAACGGGATGTGGGGTTATATCAATACAGGCGGGAAAGAGGTCATTGGTTATAAATTTAGTTTCGCCGGAAGTTTCCAGGAAGGAAACGCAAAAGTGCTGAAGGATAGTAAATGGATCATCATAGACAGGACCGGTAAGAAAGTGAGTGATGCCGAATAAGGAATTTATTTTCCCGGGAATCAGAATTTAAAATAAACAAACAACCTGCCGAAGTTTTTACTGTCGTTTTCAATACGATGGTATTGCTTCTTGATATGCGGTTGCTGTAAAAACCGTTCCACTTTTTTGCGGAGCTGCCCGCTACCCTTGCCCGGGATGATCTCCACTTCCCTGATCTTTTTTTCTATTGCATCATCGAATGCCTGCTGCAGGGCGTTATCAATAGCACGGCTGTTGTTAAAAATATCATGAAGGTCAACTTTGATACGGGCCATAACATTCATTTAATCCGGAAAGATAATGATATGGCCACTTCCCTTTTTACCGGGCAACAAATTCTATTGCAAAAACATTACCGGAAATGGTCATGGTAATGATTAAAATCATTTTCTGACCGGTAATGAAACAAAAGCTTTGCAAAAAACAAGTTATATGAACGATAACAGAAATCGCGGAAACGGTATCCCTCATACCCCTTCACCCGGAGCCGGGAAAAAAAGAAAAACCTGGATAATATTATTCATAATCGTCTTATTGGCCGGGGGTGGTTTTGCCGTATGGAAATTCATCCTGCCAAAAATCAAAGGTGGGCAGACGACCCAATCAGCCCCCATGAAATACCCGGACAGTACAAGTCTGAGACTAACCCAACGGTTTGATGTGATCCCCATCAACCAGTTTGGCATTGTATTAAAAGAAGGAATGACAAAAGGAGATGCTGAAAAAATCGCAAAACAGATCAGTGGCACGGTAACCGGTGAGCTTGACGTGGTCAATTTCTACCAGCTTGAAACCAAAACCAGCACGGAAGAAGAGTACAATAAATTATTTGAACAGCTTCAAAAAACCGAAGGGGTAGAATTGGTATCACCAAACAGCCTGATCATCACGGAAGGTTTTAATGAAAGTAAAGGCACCTGTGACCCGCTTGATGATCCTATGTACCAGGATTCGGCCCATGGCCGAAATTACCAGATGATCGGTCTTAAAGATGCTTATGGTTTTATCAGGGCTTCCGGACTGAAACTGAACCCGGTAAAGGTCGCCATACTGGACACGCGGTTATATAAGCCCTGCGATGAATTAGGCGGCAGCAGCAAAGTATCCACCACGGAAGCTGAAGATTATAATGACAACCCGGATAAAGACAATTTTGGTTCTGTAATAAATGGAGGTCTTACACACGGCACAATGGTCAACGAGGTATTTGCTGCCAATTCAGAAAACGGCGGGGTAACCGGGGTAGCTTCCCCGGTGGGAGACAAACTGGATGTACAAACCACCAATATT
This sequence comes from uncultured Chitinophaga sp., assembly GCA_964592935.1. GTDB lineage: Bacteria > Bacteroidota > Bacteroidia > Chitinophagales > Chitinophagaceae > JJ008. Next base: position 12,608 of record CAZQGZ010000033.1, read on the forward strand.
TATAAAAAGGATGATTATGAGGTTTCCACCCCAGACCCGGAAGATCCCTCCAAAGTGGTCAGCCATGGCGTAACCTATGTTCATACAACACTGAAGGCTATGCTTGACCAGATAAAAAAAGGGGCTACGGTGATCAATTGTTCTTATGGACCCAAGGACTATACGCTGGATCACAGTTTCGAAACTAAACTCTATGAAAAATTTTATCAGAAGATCAAAGAAAAATATCCAAAAGTGGTTATCATAGGTTCGGCGGGCAATTCGAATAAACCATTGAACGGAACAAACGGATGTAACAAAGGTCAAAAAGTGGGTAACCTGTTAACCGTCGGCGCCCTGGATCCTGACGGCCGGAAATCCGAATATTCCAACTATGCCACCCCGGATGCGGAGGTAAGCATTTCTGCTCCGGCAAATGATATGATACTGGGAATGGACAAGAATGGTAAACCGATCACTGCCAGCGGAACCAGCCTGGCTGCTCCGCAGGTTGCAGGCACAGTAGCGTTAATTCAGTCAATCAATCCTGATCTTACCGCTGAGGAAATAAAAAACATTTTGCAATCCACGTCTGATAAAGTCATAAACGGGCGCAATATGAGCACTCCTATCCCCGAAGGAATGGGTGCGGGTATGCTCCGTGTAGATAATGCTGTGTTAAAAGTGATCAATGTCATGCGGGCAAAACAGGGATTGCCCCCGCTGACAAGGGAAAGCATGCAGCAAATGACAACCATTAATCTATCGTATACCGGCGGACCCGAAGAATATAAAATAAAAGCCGGTATTAAAGCTATCAGCGGGAAATCCGTTGTACTGACCCTGGATATTTCCGGGAATAATTATTCGATTGGTGGCGGCAACAAACAAACATTGTCCTCACCCGGTGAAGCCGTATGGAATCTTTCGATGAAACCCGGCAACTCCATCACAGCAAAAGTGTCGCGCAGTGATACAAAATCATGCGCCTGGGTGGTAATCGAATCCGTGGAATTCGAAGGGAAATGGAAGATCACCGGAACGGTTACATCAGCAAAGCTTGATGCGTCACTGGGAACGATGAAAGAAATGGGAAAAAATATTTATGGTGCCGATGAAAATGAAATGGAAGAAGGACAGAAAGAAGTTGAGCGTTCCATGATCGGTAAAGAAATGCCACTCGGTGAAATCGATTGGGATACCTGGAAATACATGGGATGCAAACTCACCAAAGAAGGCAGCACGATCGTGATCACACCCCCGGGAGCAGATGATCCCAAAGCGCTGGGTTCTATGATCTATTATATTGAACAGTTAGGAACCGATCAATTTACCGGGAAAGCCATAGCCAGGAATAATCTTGGGGGCAAGATGAATGAAATACATTATAATATCACCGGAACAAGGGTTGATAAATGAGTGATAACATCAGCATGAATTCCGGGAAGGAATGTACGATTAACAAAAGCAGGAAAGCCAGTTTCAAGATAACATAACCTTACATATTTCTCCGGTATTGTCCGCCCACTTCATAGAGTGCATGGGTAATTTGCCCGAGCGAGCAATACTTAACTGTTTCCATTAATTGCGCAAAGAGGTTGCCGTTATTGATCGCAGTGTCTTTCAGTTTCTTTAACTCCATTTCACATTGATCTTCATTCCTTTTCCGGAAAGCCTGCAGGTTTTGTATCTGCTGTTCCTTTTCTTCTGTAGTGCTGCGGATCACTTCGGTGGGTAAAATGGTAGGGCTTCCTTTTTTATTCAAAAATGTATTAACACCAACCAATGGTAATTCCCCGGAATGTTTCTGATGCTCATAGTACAAACTTTCTTCCTGTATCTTATTTCGTTGATACATTCTTTCCATGGCGCCCAGTACGCCGCCTCTTTCCGTAATGCGGTCAAACTCGGCGAGTACCGCTTCTTCCACGAGGTCGGTTAGTTCTTCGATCAGGAAGGAACCCTGGTTGGGATTTTCATTTTTGGCCGTTCCCAGTTCCCTGTTTATGATTAACTGTATGGCCATAGCCCGGCGGACGCTTTCTTCGGTTGGTGTTGTTATCGCTTCGTCGTATGCGTTAGTATGAAGAGAATTACAATTATCATAGATCGCGTAAAGCGCCTGCAGCGTGGTTCGTATGTCATTGAAATCAATTTCCTGCGCATGAAGGCTCCTGCCGGATGTTTGAATATGGTACTTCAGCATCTGGCTGCGTTTATTCGCCTTGTATTTATATTTCATGGCCTTCGCCCATATTCTCCTGGCCACCCGGCCGATCACGCTGTATTCCGCATCCATTCCGTTACTGAAAAAGAAAGAAAGATTCGGGGCAAAATCGTCAATATGCATACCCCGGCTTAAATAATATTCCACATAAGTAAATCCATTGGACAGCGTAAATGCCAGTTGTGTAATGGGATTGGCGCCTGCTTCTGCAATATGATATCCGCTGATGGATACAGAATAAAAATTCCTGATCTTCTGCTGTATAAAATATTCCTGCACATCACCCATCAGCTTCAGCGCAAACTCCGTTGAGAAAATACAGGTGTTCTGCGCCTGGTCTTCCTTTAAAATATCAGCCTGTACTGTACCCCGAACCTGTGTTAATGCATTGGCTTTTATTTTTTCATATACCTCTTTTGGCAAAACTTCATCCCCTGACAATCCAAGCATTCGCAATCCTAACCCGTTGTTGCCGGGAGGCAATGAACCTACACCGGAATTTTCATCATCAGACGGATTGTAATAAGCAGGCTTATTGCCACCAGGAAATTTTTTCTCCAGGGCATCATTCACCATTGACCATTGACCATTCTCCTCCATCCATTTTTCACATTGCTGGTCAATGGCCGCATTCATAAAAAATGCCAGTATGATCGGGGCAGGGCCATTGATGGTCATCGATACGGAAGTCTTCGGATCACAGAGATCAAAACCGCTGTATAATTTTTTGGCATCATCCACCGTGGCAATACTTACACCGCTGTTGCCCACTTTACCATAAATATCGGGGCGATGATCCGGGTCCTCTCCATATAAAGTAACGCTGTCGAATGCCGTTGATAACCGGATGGCCGGCTGGTCCATGCTGACATAATGAAAACGTTTGTTGGTTCTTTCGGGTCCGCCTTCACCGGCAAACATCCTTGTAGGGTCTTCGCCTTCTCTTTTCAGAGGAAACACACCGGCCGTAAATGGAAAATGACCCGGAACATTTTCCTGCGCCTGCCATTTCAGGATATCACCCCAATCCCTGTATTTGGGCAAAACAACTTTGGGGATCCTTGTACCGCTCAGGCTTTTTGTGATCATAGGTTGCCTGATCACTTTATCCCTGACCGTATATTCATAATAATCCTTCCGGTATTCAGCCAGTTTATTCGGCCAATTAGTAATCAGTTTCCGGGCAACAGGTGTCAGTTGTTCCGTATAAAAATCGATTTGCTTTTGAATGACTCCCGCTAAATCTCCCGGCAAAGAGGAAAGACCGGGCTCCGAATCCTGAATCGTTTTTAATGTCCCTGTCAGTTGGTAAAGTTTTGTTGCAATAACTGATTGCTCTTTTACCAATTGATCATAGCCCCGGTTGTTTTCTGAGATCTCAGACAAATAACGAACACGGTTAGCCGGAATAATGGCCTGTGAAACTTTTGCAGTAGCTGCAAAATGATATTCCCCGAATACCGTTTTTGTTTTTGTTTCAATTTTTTTCAGCATTAATTCAAACAGGTGATTTACGCCATCATCATTGAACTTACTGGCCATGGTGCCGATGATGGGAAGATCTTCATCCCTTGCTGTAAACAACTGGTGATTTCTTTTGAATTGCTTTCTCACGTCTGCCAATGCATCAAGGGCCCCGGCCTTATCAAACTTGTTGATGCATACCAGGTCGGCATAGTCCAGCATATTGATCTTCTCCAATTGAGAAGCAGCTCCGTATTCGGGCGTCATTACATACATGCTCACATCACAATAATCCAGGATACTGGCATCACTCTGTCCCACCCCGGCCGATTCGAGGATAATAAAATCGAACCCCGCTGACTTACAAACATCAATAGCTTCCTGTACGGCTCCGCTCAAAGCCGTGTTGTCTTCCCTTGTTGCCAAACTTCTCATGTAAGCCCGGGGATGAGAAATGGCATTCATCCTGATCCGGTCGCCTAATAAAGCGCCTCCTGTTTTTTTCTTGGAGGGATCAACAGATATAACTGCGATGGTTTTATTTGTAAAATTGTTCAGGAATCTTCTTACGATCTCATCCGTAACGGAAGATTTACCCGCACCCCCCGTACCGGTAATTCCAAGCACCGGGATCGTCCCCGCTCCGGCTTTCCCACCCGCCACTTGCCACTTCCCGCTCCTGTTTTCAGCATTCGTAATATTCCTCGCAATCACCCTGACATCTTTTGCTTCCTCTAATTTTAATGCTGTTTTATAATCAGCTTTTCCATTAAGTTGAACATCACACAAACGAATTACGTCTTCGATCATTCCCTCCAACCCCATTTTTCTTCCGTCATCGGGACTGTAGATCCGGGTGATCCCATATTGATGCAATTCTTCTGCTTCATTTGGTAAAATGGTACCGCCGCCACCGCCGAATATTTTGATATGCCCGCAACCATTTTCGTCTAGCAGGTCCTTCATGTATTTGAAAAACTCCACATGACCGCCCTGGTAACTGGTGATCGCAATACCCTGCACATCTTCTTCAATGGCTGTTTCCACGATTTCCTTCACCGAACGGTTATGACCGAGATGGATGATCTCGGCGCCTTTGCTCTGCAGGATGCGCCGCATGATATTAATGGCAGCATCATGCCCGTCGAAGAGGCTGGCTGCAGTAACAATACGAACTTTATGAACGGGGATATAACTCATATTGACAAGAATCCTCAAATTTAACCAAAATTCCACGGTTTGAAAGTCCCGGTTACAAAAGGGATTGCAGGCGGTTAATTACATTTGCTGATGCAACACCTGGTCAGGTCCATAGCTGAACTATATAAAAAATGGAAAGGTATTGAACCAACCCATGTAGATGTATTACCTCAAAGCGGAAGCGAGCGACGTTATTTCAGGCTGCACGGCAATAACGGGCCGGTGATCGGCACCTATGGCGCCAATGTTAAAGAGAACGAGACTTTCATTTATTTCTCCCGGCACTTTAAAGAAAAAAAACTGGCGGTCCCGGAAATTCTGACCATCCGTGATGACCTCTTATTCTACCTCCAGGAAGACCTGGGTGATATTTCATTATTAAACCGCCTCGAATCGGAAGGGTACAGTGATGAAGTGTATGAACTATTCAGGAAAAGTCTCGATGCCCTGGCACAACTGCAGGTGAAGGGAGATGAAGGATTGAATTATAATCATTGTTTAACCACAACCGAATTTGGTAAACAGGCCATCATGGCCGATCTTCTTTATTTTAAATATTATTTCCTGGATGCATTGCGCAAACCCTACGATAAACAAAAACTGATCGAAGATTTTGAAGCGCTGAGCAATTACCTGACCCATACGGAATACAAGTATTTTATGTTCCGGGATTTCCAAAGCAGGAATATCATGGTAATCCCCCCTTGTGATGGGTTTGGGGAGACCGTTCATTTTATCGATTACCAGGGTGGCATGAAGGGAGCGCCGCAATATGATGTGGCTTCCATGCTCTGGCAGGCCCGGGCAAATCTTCCGGATGAATGGAAAAACAAACTCCTGGATGAATATTTAAACAGCCTGGAAACCATGATCGGTCAGCCGGTTGACCGGAATATTTTCCGAAGTCAATACAATGGATATGTTCTGATCAGGCTGCTGCAGGTGTTGGGCGCCTATGGTTTCCGGGGTTTGTTTGAACGCAAAGCCCAGTTCCTCACCAGCATTCCATTGGCATTAAGCAACCTGAAAGAGTTTTTTCAAAACCAAAGTATCGGGATCGCTGTTCCTGAATTCCGGAAAGTACTGGACATGTGCCTGGCCAATGAGATCATTCAGCAGTTCACTCCCACACAGGCAACGGAAAAAACTCCGTTAGTTGTTACGATCAATAGTTTTTCTTACCGCCGCGTCATTCCGGAAGACAACAGCGGTAACGGCGGTGGTTTTGTGTTTGATTGCCGTGGCATTTTGAACCCGGGGAGAATAGAAGAAATGAAAACAAAAACAGGGCGCGATAAGGAAGTAAAAGATTTCCTGGAGCAGCAAACAAAAATGCCGGAATTCCTCAACAGCATATTTGATATAGTTGATATCACGGTGGAAGAATATATCAAACGGGATTTTGAAAGCCTGGTGATCAGTTTTGGCTGCACCGGCGGCCAGCACCGCAGTGTGTATGCTGCGGATGCACTGGCAAGACATTTAAAAAATAAGTTTAAGGTGAGAATTGTTTTAAACCATATCGAACAAGAATCGAAAAATTGGGAGAACCCCTTACCAGATAAAAAAGCTGAAACACAATAGGAACTCAGAGACATAGGATTTTCACATAGTTTTTCTATGTGTGCATTGCTATGTGGTGCTATGTACTATGTGGTGAATGAATTTATTTATATGCAATCAATGATATTTTCGGCGGGATTGGGTACCCGGTTTAAGCCCTGGACCGATTCACATCCAAAAGCTTTAGCCATGGTGAATGGCAAAGCATTGTTACAACGGAATATCGAATACCTGCAGCAATACGGGATAAAAGATGTGATCGTCAATGTTCATCATTTTGCTGAGCAGATTGAAAATGCCATTGCTGAAAATAAGGGATGGGGAAGTAATATCCTGATCAGTGATGAAAGAGACGAATTACTCGATACCGGGGGTGGCTTATTAAAAGCAAAAGCATTGTTCACACCCGGTCAGCGGTTCATTACCTGTAATGTTGATATGCTAACCGATCTTGATATCAGCAAGCTACTTGCCTTTCATGAAGAACATAAGCCTTTAATTTCACTAACTGTTACCAATCGCCGAACTTCCCGTTACCTGTTGTTTGATGAAAATAACCGTTTATGCGGGTGGCGAAATACCAAAACCGGGGAAGAAAGGATTTCCTTTCCCCCCTCTCTGCGCGGAGAAGGGTCGGGGGTGAGGCTACAAAAAGCATACAGCTGCGTGGTGGTTTTTGAATATGATATTTTCCGTTTAATGAATGAAAATAATTTTTCCGGTAAATTTTCTTTAATTGATGTATACCTGTCCCTGGCTGCCGATCACATCATTCTCGGTTACGACCACAGTGGCGACCGGATCGTGGATGTAGGCAAGCCGGAATCGGTGGCTGTGGCTGAGGCGATGTTTTGGTAGTGAATGGTCAATCGTTTCAACGGCAGAAAATTTTATAAAAAGGCGGAATTTTTCACCATTCACCATTGCCCATTCACCACTCACCACTCATTTATTTTATAAAGTATTGCAAATACGTTTTAAACGGTATTCACGTTTGCCGGCTTTTGCCCTATCTTAGTCCCTTCCCGAAGAAGTCCTTCGGTCAAACACTTATATATAATTATATGAAGAAATCAGTTTTGTTCTTTTTAAGTATGTTTTTATTTATTGGCTTGTTTGCACAATCAACCTATGATCACAAAGAAGCTTTTAATCCGCAGTTTTATCCTTACCCGGGAAATGATTACCGTAGCGCCAGCGGGGAACCGGGACCGAAGTACTGGCAAAACCGTGCAGATTATAAGATCAATTGCACCCTGGATACTGCCAAAAATAGTGTGAGCGGCGACGTGGAAATCAATTACACCAACAACAGCCCGGATAATTTAAAATTCCTCTGGCTGCAGCTCGATCAGAATATTTATAAAAAGAATTCACGCGCTACTGCCACCACTACGGAAGCGGGAGGAAGATGGGCCAATACCAAATTCACTGATGGCGATGTGATCAAATCGATCACTGCTGAATACAATGGAAAAACTTTCACCCCGAAATCTATCCTGTCGGATACCCGCATGCAGGTCTGGTTGCAGGAGGCACTCAAATCATCGGGTGGTAAAGTAAAACTGTCCATTAAATTTGAATTTGTCGTTCCCGAATACGGTTCCGACAGGATGGGCCGGCTCAAAACAAAGAACGGCTGGATCTATGAAGTGGCACAATGGTTTCCCCGCATGGCAGTTTACGATGATATACAGGGATGGAATACGCTTCCCTATCTCGGGCAGGGAGAGTTTTACCTGGAATACGGGGATATTGAATATAATGTTACTGCTCCGGCAAACCTGATCATCGTGGGTTCGGGTGAATTATTGAACCCGCAGGAATGCTTAACCGCAGAACAACTAAAAAGATGGGAAGCTGCGAAGAACAGCGATAAGACCGTTGTGATCCGCAGCGATAAAGAAGTGAATGATCCCAATTCAAGACCGAAGCAGGCCAATTGTACCTGGAAATTTAAGATTCAGAATACAAGAGATGCCGCCTGGGGTGCATCCCGGGCATTTGTATGGGATGCCGCGAGGATCAATTTACCCAGCGGAAAAAAATCAATGGCGGCAAGTGCATACCCGGTGGAAAGTATTGCGAAAAACGGATGGCAGCGTTCAACTGAAATGGTGAAGGGATCGATCGAATTTTACTCCAATAAATGGTTTGAATTTCCTTATCCCTGCGCCACCAATGTGGCAGGCATTGTGGGTGGGATGGAATACCCCGGGATCGTATTCTGCAGTTCGGGTTCCACCGGAACCGGTTTATGGGGAGTAACCGATCATGAATTTGGCCATACCTGGTTCCCGATGATCGTGGGCAGCAATGAAAGAAAATATGCCTGGATGGATGAAGGCTTCAATACATTTATCAATGATGGTTCCACCGAAGCATTCAACAATGGTGAATTCAAGGAAGCCAGTTTCTTCGGAGATCCCAATTCCGCCTTTATGGTGAGGTACACATTTGGTGAAACCATGGATGGGCTTTATAACATACCTGAAGTGATACAACAGGGCAATCTCGGTGTAGCTGCTTATTCAAAACCAGCCCAGATGCTGACCGCATTGCGGGATGCGGTACTGGGAAAAGAACGGTTTGAAGCCGCGTTCCGGGAATATATCAGCCGCTGGGCCTTCAAACATCCCACACCCTGGGATTTCTTTCATACAATGGAAAATGTGTCGGGTGAAGACCTGGGATGGTTCTGGCGGGCATGGGTTTTGAATACCTGGAAACTTGACTTAAGCGTTTCCAGCGTTACGTATAAAGATGAAAAACCAGCGAAAGGCGCAGAGATCGTTATTGAAAACCTGGAAAAAATGCCAATGCCCGTTACCGTGCTGGTAAAAGAAACAAATGGAAAGGAACAGCGGATCGAATTACCGGTGGAAATATGGCAGCGTGGCGGCCAGTGGACCTTTGATGTAAACACAACCAGCGAAATAAAAGAAGTTATACTCGATCCGGATAAAAAATTACCGGAATGGAACCGGGATAATAATAGCTGGAAGAAGAAAGCGTTTTAATTAAAGAGGCTGTTTCAAAAGATACATATTGCCGGGAAGACGGAAAGTCGGGAAGAAAATAGTATTTGGATTTTATTACTTACCGCCTTATCGTCTTACCGGCATTTTTCTTGAATTAACTTTTGGAACTGCCACTTTTATTTGATTCTGTCCATCCTGTCATTTATGAACCTGTTACTATTATTATTTTCTTGCCATTTTAATAATTACAAGCCCCCGGTTGATACATCAACATATTTTGTAATCAGGAATGTCAATATCGTTGATGTAAGTAATAGCCGCATCCAGGCGCATAAAACTGTTTACATCAAGGACAGTTTGATATCCGGTATTTATAATGAACCCGGCAAACAACCTGCATACCCGGACCATGTGGTGATCATTGACGGAACAGGTAAATACCTGATGCCCGGTTTATGGGACATGCATTTCCATATTGCGTGGGATAACAGCAACGATTCCGTTTTATTCAAGCTCCTCCTTTCTTATGGGATTACAGGTCTCCGCGATATGGGAGGCAGCCTTTCCTTACTGAATAAATTGAAACAGGAAATAAAAGAAAATCCTGAAAATGGCCCTGATATCTTCGGAGCAGGGCCTATCATTGACGGCAACCCTCCCGTACAAAAAGATTTCAGCCTGCCGGTTGACAGTTTATCTGATATTGTATCTCTGACAGACAGCCTGGTAAGGAACGGGATTGATTTTTTTAAGGTTTATTCATTACTGAGGCAAACTGAATTGGAAAAAATTTCATCCGTTTCCAAAAAAACGCAGATCCCTTTTGCCGGACATTTATCAGAATATGCAGAACCCGAAACATCGATTCAACTCGGCCAGAAAAGTATTGAACATCTTAACCGGCTCGATGATATCTGGCAGCAGGATAAAAAAAGATTGAACGGGATAGCCCGGCTGATGAAAAAAAACCATACCTGGCTTTGCCCGACCCTGATCACTTATTCCCTAAAATTACACATGATTGATCCTTCCATTGTCCATGATGAACTTGAAAAATATATCAATCCTTCGCTGAAAAAAGAATGGTTGGCAGCCCGGGAAAACAGGAGAAAAAGGTTGAATACACAGGAAGGGTTTTCCAAACAGGAAACGCTTTTTAAGGAACAAAAAGCTTTGCTCTTATTCTTATACAACAAACAAATTAAACTGCTGGCCGGAAGTGATTTTGCCGGAATGCCATTCGTTTATCCCGGCCTGGGTCTTCACCAGGAATTGGAATGGATGGTTGAATCGGGAATACCGGTTGCAGAAGTCATCAAATCGGCAACCCTGAACCCGGCTCTTTATTTCGGCATTGAAAATAAAAACGGCACCGTGGATACCGGTAAATATGCCCATTTAATTTTGCTGGAGGAAAATCCAATGCTTGATATCAGGAATACACAAAAAATCTTCAGGGTTTTTAAAAAAGGAAAGGAAGTTTTTTCAGCAAGGCAATAACTTATTTCACCGCGATCATACTTATCTCCACATTCACAAATTTTGGAAGGGCTGATACCTGCACCGTTTCCCGGGCCGGAAATCCTTCTTCAAAATATTTTCCATATACTTCATTAACGGCCCCGAACTGGTGCATATCGGTAATAAAGATGGTGGTCTTGACCACATGACTGAAATTTAAGTCTGCCTCCTGTAATATGGCTTTCAGGTTATGCATCACCTGGTGGGTCTCTTCCTGTATATCTTTATTCTTCAGTTCACCCGTGGCCGGGTCAATACAGATCTGGCCGGAAATAAATAAGGTGTTTCCCGACAACACGGCCTGGTTATAGGGGCCGATGGGGGCCGGTGCATTCGTTGTTTTAATGATGGTTTTGCTCATTCTCCGGGTTTTATAAATTATGAAGGACGAATTTAGCTTTATACGTTTTCTTTGCAAAAACAATTATGAAGATCGCTGTCATAACAGGTGATGCATTAAGAGATGAATGGATGTCGCAGGGCATGCAGGATGACGTTATGATTGAATGGCTTGGTTCTCCTGAAAGCGTCAGCGGTGCAGCCTGTTATATCGACCTGTTATTTCATCCCGATGCCAACCGGATAAACCAACTTCAGCGTTTGCAGCCAGCCCTGGTCATCGTCAATTCTGTGATAGCAACGCTGGAAAAAATGCCTGAAAATTTTATCCGCATCAATGGCTGGCCAACTTTTTTAAAAAGGCCGGTTGTGGAAACAAGCTGCAGCAATGACGCATTGAAACCACAGGCTGAAAAAATATTTTCTTTATTTCATAAAACAACCGAATGGGTGGCCGATGAGCC
>CAZQGZ010000034.1:0-23914 GCA_964592935.1 uncultured Chitinophaga sp.
TTTTTTTTTTTTTTTTCCATTTCATGCTCTGGTCGCTGTTTGTGCTTTCGCTGTCTTTTGGTCCAAACATCATTAAGGATGGCCACCACCAGCGGTTAATGGCATCCTGGCACATGGCTTTTTGTTCATCGCTGCCCCGGCTCAGCACCAATAGGATTTCAAAACCCTGCCGCTGGTGAAAACTTTCTTCTTTGCAAATCCTCACCATCGCTCTTGCATATGGACCATACGAAGTTCTTGTCAGCATCACCTGGTTCATGATCGCTGCGCCATCTACCAGCCATCCAATGGCACCCATATCGGCCCAGGTCAATGTGGGATAATTAAAGATGGAAGAGTATTTTGCTTTGCCGCTGTGCAGGTCATTGATCATTTCTTCCCGGCTCATTCCTAACGTTTCCGCGGCGCTGTACAAATACAGGCCGTGACCTGCTTCATCCTGGATCTTGGCCAGCAGGATGGCCTTTCTTTTTAAGGTGGGCGCTCTTGATATCCAGTTACCTTCCGGCAGCATACCCACGACTTCACTGTGCGCATGCTGGCTGATCTGCCGGGTATTGGTCTTCCGGTAGGCCTCCGGCATCCAGTCTTTGGGTTCGATCTTTATTTCATTGTCTATTTTATCCTGGAAGATTTTTTCCAGATCCTGCACGGGCATAACAATCATATTTAGGCGACAAAACTACAAAAAGTAACGCCTGTGTGAATTATTTGTTCACGAAACAGGCAAGTTCTTCATCCCCTAAAAAGTTCGTCAGAAATGAAGCCTTAAAACCATATACTATCATCAGCATACCTGCACAGGGAGCGCACGGATATAATGATAGCCGTCATTATTAATCGTGACCGGCATCAAAGGATGATTATTGTTTTTGGACAATTTTTGTGAATATAAAATCAATAGCTATGCGCACGATATTTCTGCTTAGCGCGGGACTTTTCCTGTCTTTTTATGCATATTCCCAGACCCTGGTAGCTTATTATCCTTTTAACGGAAATCCCAATGACCAAAGCGGTTATGGAAGAAACCCAACTTATGTGGGGGCCAGTCCTACGACTGACCGTTTTGGCAAAGCCAACAGTGCTTATGAGTTCAGCGGTGCTACCAGCGGACATATTGAGTACACTGCCAGTGGATTGCCCGCAACCAACCGTACCATTTCACTTTGGTTTTATACTCTGGATGTAAGTAATCGTCCGGGACTATTCGGCTATGGGGGTAATGGTTCATGCGGTACTACCCTTTTTATGTCAATAAATTTATCAGGCAGCGGACAATATAATGTGCAGGGGCATTGCGGAAATAATGCTGCTGGTTTTTCATATGCTGCTGCACCGGTCAATAGCTGGTATCATTGGGTTTTAACCATCAATGGCAGTACCCAGAAAATATATATAAACGGGGAATTAAAAAGTACTGATAATACGTTCAGCGGCAGCACGGCAACCGGGGGCGGTGCAGAACTTTCCTTTGGTGTGATACCGTATACCGACGGACAGGCTCCGTACACCGATGCGAATGTGGGCTATTTGAACGGCAAAATGGATGATATCCGCATATACGACGCAGCCATGAGCGATGCACAGGTGTTGCAACTTTATAACAACGAATCAACCGGTCTTGTAGCTTATTACCCTTTTAACGGAAATTCGAATGATGAAAGCGGAAATAGTATTAACCCGACCTACATTGGTACCGGGGTAACATTAACTGCGGACCGTTTTGGTAATGCCAATAAAGCGTATTATTTCGACGGGGCGGCCGGTTCATATATCCGGATTCCTGCAGATAATTTTCCTGCAACTGACAGAACCATTTCTTTTTGGTTTAATGCGGATGACCCTGCCGTAAGCCGGACTCCTTTTTCATATGGAGGTAGTGGATGTAATGGTTCCTGTTTTTTGGTAGAACTTAATAAACAGGGAGATGGCGCATACAGAAAAGAAGGACATTGCAGCTCCGAACGGATAATTGTTCCTTATGCTGTTCCACCTGTTAAAAGTTGGAAACATTGGGTAATTACCATTAACGGAACAGTGCAAAAAATTTACATAGACGGAGTATTACAAACTCCTTCCCTCAACGAAGGATTTTCTACCCCAACGTATGTTTCGGGCCGGAACGTGCTTTTTGGTTCCATGATCCATACAGATGGAATTAATGAATATGCAGGCTGGGCTTTCAAAGGCAAATTGGATGAATTCAGGATTTATAACATTCCCCTCAGCGATGCTCAGATCTTACAATTGTATAAAAACGAGTCAACCGGGATGGTGGCATACTATCCGTTTAATAGTAATGCCAATGATGAAAGCGGTAATGGGCATGACGGAACCGTTACGGAAGCAGCACCGACTACCGACAGAAATGGAACAACCGGTAAAGCATACCTGTTTGATGGTGTGAATGACAGGATCAGCGTACCGGATCATCCTGACTGGGATTTCGGTAACGGTGATTTCAGTATCGCTTCCTGGGTGAATGTGAATGTATTTGGTACAAGCAGGATTGTTTCAGCCGGATATGATGCCAATGATGGTATCTGGGGCCTTGGGTTTGGACAACAACCCGTTTGGGGTTCAGGGACCCGGATCAATTTTTTTGTATTGAACGGGGGATCATACCGTGATTTTAGTTCTGATGAAATAACCGGTTATGTTGCGGGACAATGGGGACATGTCGGAATCATTAAGAAAGGCACAACGCTTGATTTCTATTACAATGGAAAATTAGCCGGAACGACTACCCTGCCTTACCTGGCCAACGCAAACAGTTTTCTGAGTATCGGCTGCAGGCAAAATTCACCCGGAAATTTAATTGAATTTTTTAATGGCAAAATTGACGAGCTCCGGATATATAAGCGAGCCATTTCACCAAATGAAATGGCCCGTCTGGCCGATGTGCCCTTGTTACCTGACCTGCTGGCTTATTACCCAATGAACGGGAATGCCAATGATATGAGCGGTTATAACAGGAATGGCACACCCTATGGAGTTGCCTTATTGACAACCGATAAATATGATCATGCTAATTCCGCTTATTCTTTTGATGGCGTTGCGTCAGGTATTACCCTGGCCAATACCGGTTCCCTTGATTTTGTCAGTACTCCCTTTGCGATCAGCGCCTGGGTGAAATACTCCAATATTACCGGGAACCCCGTGTCCATCGTCAGCAAGCATACCTGTGGCTCCGCAAACGGCTATATTTTAGGAGTACAGAACAATGCCTTTAATTTCTGGATGGCCAACGGGGGGGCCTGGGGTATCGTACAAACATCAGAACTTTATAACGATAATAAATGGCATCATGTGGTGGGCAGTTATGATGGGAGCAACCAGGCTTTATACGTGGATGGCATGTTGAAATCCGCCGGGCCTGTTGTGTATAATAATCCCAGTTCCGCGGCATCCATAAAGATCGGTGATGTGACCAATACCTGTTCAGGGGGCATTTTCAGCGGCAGTATTGATGAAGTAAAAATATACGGCGCTGCCCTGGATGCTGTACAGGTAACATCGTTATACAAACAAAGCCGGGGCAGCGGGAATGCATTACTTTTCAAAGGCAATTCCGCCAATCATGTATTATTGCCTGGTATGTTAGAGGCTCCGCCTGCCTTTTTCTTAGAGGCATGGGTAAAACGAAATGCAGTTCAGCAATGGCAATGGCTGTTTTCAGGTACAGAAACCAATACCTGGCAATGGGGATTAAATGATAACACAATGCTTTTTGGCAAAGTGAATGGCGGGGGAGCTGTTGTTTCATATGCCATAAACATTGATGATAACAGGTGGCATCATCTCGCCGTAACGTATAATGGCTCCACCGGAGCTGTAAGTTTTTTTGTAGATGGAGTAGGGGAAGGAACCGGAAATATCAGTAATTCCGGTATTGTTTCAGGCACATACTCTATCGGCAATCGTTCGGGTACCACCCAGTCATTCGACGGATATATTGATGAATTCAGAATTGGGGATGGGACAAGGGATATCAATGCAGTCCGGAATTGGATGTGCAGAAAGCCAACCACGGACGGATACAGCGGGCTGGGGTTTTATTATAATTTCGATGAACCGACCATTAATACCGCCTATGATTGCAAAGGAGGAAGCAAAGCCTTGCTGATAGACGGACCGCAATATGTAGCATCCGGGGCGCCGCTTGGCGATATATGTGCTCTTGATTTTACCGGTACCTTTAAAACTGCGGCAATCACTATCCGGCCATTTGAAATTTTTACAGCAACTGAAACAACAGGCGCCATGTTTGGATTAACGGTTTATGTTGTAAAAGACCCCCCTGCGAACCAAACCGGCATCCTGGGTCTTGGAAATAATGATTGTTATGCCGGAGTGTATGTTTCTTACGGCACCAATCCCCAGTATACAGCAACCTACGATTATACAGGCAATCCATACGTATCACCTGCCGTAGAACCCACCTTGCAACTCTTTAAAAGAAACGATAACAGTGCTTCACCATGGATTAACAGCGGCGCTACACTAAACACAACAACCAATACACTTACAGTAACCGGACAAAACACAGAATACATACTGGGCTCATCCGGTTTTGGTTTGCCCGTAACTACGCTGAACCTGCAGGCCAGTAAATTAAATTCAACCACCGCCCGCCTGTACTGGCAAACCACTTCGGAAATAAATAACAAAGGATTTGAAGTGCAGCGGAGTTTTGATGGTAATTATTATACAGCCTTGCAATTTGTAAACGGCGCCGGCAACACCCATGACACCAGGGATTATACAATAACAGATATTCCCGGAAGAACAGGAAGGGTCTTCTACCGCCTGAAACAAATTGACCTGGATGGGATCAGTAAATTATCCAACATTGTCAGCATGCTGTTTGATAAACAGGGTATAATCAAATTATATCCGAACCCTGCGCAGCGACAGGTAACCGTGGAAGGAATTGAAAACTTCAACAAGTTGCAGGTGATAAGCGCTACTGGTAAACTGATGAGGGAAGTTTATACGAATGGCCAATACCAGGTAAACATGAACCTGGAAGGATTTAAGGGCGGCATCTATCTGTTACGGATGATCAATGAGAAGGAATCTCAGACCGTCAAACTCGTTATCAGTAATTAATGATGAGTAATGTGAATTAAAAAAAAGTTTCAAAAATTAATTTATAAAGGTCTCCCGCAGAGACGCAAAGTCGCAATGACTGGTTGATTGTTTTGCGGCTTTGCGTCTTTGCGTGAAATATAGGGGTATGAGGCAGTCTCTTTTTTGCTAATAGTGTAATTGGTTACTGCATGCTTTTTACAAAAAGATCCTGGTATTTTTTCCCGTTGATCATCACCCGGGTGGCATTGGGTTTGAAATCTTTGTATTCCTCGTTCAGGAAATCTTTGTTCGTTAATTCTTTCCCGTTTGCTTTCACACTGCTCTTAAACATGAATCCTTTGTTGTTGTAATAAATCCTCGTCTCCCATACGTTGCCTTCTTCCCCTTCATTTTTAAAATAAAAAATTAGTTTCCCGTCTTTAAACAGGAATTCTTCATTGGTCATTAAATGCGAGGCCTTTCTTGAAACGTTCACTTTCAGCAAAACCGTTTTTGGGTTTCTTTCAGTAGCCGGCAGATGGTACGGATCATCATCATACCAGAAATCGGTTGTTTCCGAATAATTGCCTACAGCAGGCCAGCTTCCGCCATATTTGTTATTGACCCATTGATTGCTGTACAAGGGCCCTTCAAATCCGTGTTCAATTGATTCCGCAATTTGTTTATTGACTTCCGTGTAATGTTTACGGATGTCTGCTTCTGTTTGCGCGGAAGCAAAAACTGAACTGCATAAAAAGATGAAAAAGAAAATATTTCTTTTCATAAAAAAGATTTAGAATGATAGCCGGGGTAAATATAAATTTTAACCATGATGACTCAGAAACACTATGTTATTCAAAGCTGTCTTCCTGATCTCTTTGTGCCCTGGTGTCTTCGTGGCGCATCAATAATTATTTGATATCAAAATCCACCGACACTTTTTCCGTTTTGGGATGGCTCTGGCAGGTAAGGATAAATCCTTTTTCAATTTCTTCATGTTCCAGCCCCCAATGAACATCCATCTCCACTTCACCTTCCAGCAATCTTGCCTTGCAGGTGCAGCACATGCCGCCCTTGCAGGCATAGGGGAGATCAGCGCCCTGTTTCAATGCAGCATCCAGCAGGGTTGTTTCACTGTTCAGCGAAAGATCAAAATCAAAACTTCTTCCGTCCACCCTGACCGTTATTTTGCTTTGCGGGCCGCTTTCGTCTTTTGGTTTTTTATTTTCGGTTTTTGACCTGGCGGGGGAAGCAGCGGAGGTAAACAATTCAAAATGAATTTTCTTCTCTGCTATTCCCTTTTGTTGCAAGAAATCTTTAACACAAAAGATCATTTCTTCCGGTCCGCAAATAAAAAATTCATCTGTTATGTCATAATCTACCAATTTTGCCAGTTCGTATAATTTTTCCGTATTGATCCTTCCAAAATGAACGGATGATTCGGTCCTTTCCCGGCTGAGGATGTTGATGAAATTAAATCTCTCCAGGTACATATTCTTCAACCCTTCCAGTTCTTCAAAGAAAATAATGGAAGCACGGTTCCTGTTTCCATATACTAATGTAAAGGTGCTTCCCGGCTCTGTTCTCAGCGTCGTTTTAATAATGGAAATCACCGGGGTAATACCGCTGCCGGCTGCAAAGGCCAGGTAGTTTTTCCTGTGGACGGGATTTAATTCCGAGTAAAATCTGCCCACCGGCTCCATCACATCCAGCACATCCCCTTTTTTCAATACGTCATTGGCGTAGGTTGAAAACAAACCGCCTTCCACTTTTTTAATGGCCACTCTCCATTCATGTTCCAGCGGGGAACTGCAGAGTGAATACGTTCTGCGGACCTCTTCCCTGTTGATCCGGGCCCGCATCGTGAGACTTTGACCCTGCTGAAAGGCAAAATTCTTTTTCAGTCCATCGGGTATATCAAACAGGACAGAAACACAATCGTTGGTTTCTTTTCTTATTTCTTTAACGGCAAGCGGATGAAAATGGATAGACATGTAGTATTACTGTTTTTTTTCCAGCGGTTTCCGGCCGGGAGCTGATAAACCGTTGATCAGGTGATTGACCATGTGATCTTCTATTTCTGCCGGGCTGACTTTTTTATCGCTGCGGTGCCAGAACTCCAGCCCCCTTACGGAGGAAAGAATGGTCAGCATGGCCACATAGGGCAGAACGGGTTTCATTTCTTTATTCCGCACACCCTCTTCGATGATCGCTTCCATTTTCTGCACATAATTCCGGCGCTGGGTGATAAAGGTGGTGAGATAGGGCTCGGGAAGATGGATCCATTCGTTGATCATCACACAATAATCATCAAAACGGTTCAGCATCATCTGCACATGAAAGCGGATCAGGGATTCAATTTTTTTATTATTGGTTATGGCATTCTCCGCGAGGTCTTTTAAATGAACATGACAATCATTGGCGGTTTGAAAAATAATCTCCTGGAGGATCTCTGATTTAGATTGTATATGGTTATACAAACTGGCTGCTTCGAGACCAACCGATTCAGCCAGGTCACGCATGGACGTGGCGGGAAATCCTTTTTCCCGGAACATAGCCGAGGCTTTCCGGATGATGAGATCTTTTTTGGATGCTTTTTTTCGTTTCGTAACGGCCATGCTCAAAGATACTATTCTATCGTTAGCTACGAAGAAGCATATTGAACCCTGAGTCTTGAATCTTGCATCTTGAGTCATTTTATAGGTCGGAGAAAAGACTCAAGACACAACACTCAAGATTCAAGTCTCAAGTTGAAGAGGCTGATAATTTTTTATTAGCCTTTTTATTAAGACCCACACCCACTTGCCACTCGCTACTCCCCACTCGCCTTCATCCACTCATCATGGAAATATAATATACTGCTATGGGCTATTTTTTGATTTTACCGGGGAAGGAATCATTTCCACTTTTTCTTTTTTTTCAGGGATGTTTAATTGTTCACTCAGGTCGGGTTTGGTGAGCAGGGCGGTATTTTTATTTCCTTCGCAATCAAAAAAAGTCCAGAACAGTCCGCCATCCCAGGATTCGCCGATGAGATGGGAAACCGTGGTGATCCTTCTGCCTTCCCATTCCAATACTGATTTGAGTTCGACCACCGTTTGCAGATCGCTCCCGGACTTGATGACCTGCAGGATACTGCCGGGTTCAAATTGTTTCCAGGCGTAGCCGGGTATGGGTGAAAACATCATGTCCATGTAATTAATGAATTCTTTTTTCCCGCCCCTGGAGCCGATCAATCCTGCATAACTGTAGCGGGCAAAAAGTTCCCAGTCCTGTGTTTTGAACCCGGTGGTAAGACTATCCGCACACTGCAGGATATGTGTTTTTGCAAAACTCGTATCAAACTGGGCATGGGAATTAAAAAACAGGTAAGCAAAAGCCGATGTAATGATAAAACGTTTGATCATGTTACGGATGAATTGGGATTAAAGATACTTAATTAGCGGGATGCTTTTCCGGTATAGAAATTTCATGTAGGTTTGCTCGCCCTTTGGCAGTCATTAGTCGTGAGTTGTGAGTCATTAGTCCGGGTCGTTGGACTAACGACTAATGACTAAAGACTGACGACAAAAATTCTTTAGGATCACTTCAAAAAAAATATATGTCTCTCATCACCGTTGGTACCATGGCCTTTGATGCCATTGAAACACCGTTTGGAAAAGTAAACAGTATTGTAGGCGGATCGGCTACCTATGTGGCCTATGCTGCCTGTAATTTTGTAAAACCTGTGCAGCAGATCTCCATTGTCGGGTATGATTTTCCCAAAGAGGAAATGGATGAATTAAGAAGCCGGGGTGTTCACCTTGACGGGGTGGAAATAGTTCCCGATAAAAAATCATTTTTCTGGAGCGGACGTTATCACGAAGACATGAACAACCGGGATACGCTGGTCACCGACCTGAATGTACTGGCCGATTTCGATCCGAAGGTCCCCGATAGTTACCAGGGCGCCGAATTCCTGATGCTGGGCAACCTGATGCCCAAACTGCAACTGAACGTGATCCAGGAATTGAAAAAAAGACCTAAGCTGATCGTAATGGATACCATGAATTTCTGGATGGAGACGGCCATGGCGGAATTAAAGATCGTATTGAAATATGTGGACATGTTATTGGTGAATGATGCAGAAGCCCGGCAACTCACCGGCCAGTTTTCACTGGTCAAAGCGGCGAAGAGCATCATGATGATGGGACCGAAATACCTGATCATTAAAAAAGGCGAACACGGTGCATTGCTGTTTCATGGCGATGATGTGTTCTTTGCACCTGCCCTGCCATTGGAAGATGTGTTTGATCCCACCGGCGCCGGCGACACCTTTGCGGGTGGATTTATGGGTCATTTGGCCAAGACCAGTGATATATCGTTTGAAAATATGAAACGCGCCATTATCGTTGGTTCGGCGATGGCAAGTTTTTGCGTGGAGAAATTCGGGCCGACCAGGTTGAAGGAGATCAATGCAAAAGATATTTCTGACCGGATACAGCAGTTTAAAAGCCTTGTAAGTTTTGATATTGAATTAATTTAGACTTGCGAGCCCCGAAAGTCACCATGATCTAATTGTATTTATCGGGGCGAAGCAAACTCCGTATTCTTAAAGTTACTTCAAAATTTATTGAGATGAGCATAATGCTAATTTGTTCAAGTTTTGCCGATAAATTATTCGCAAGTTTTATTTAAAGAATTTCTTTAGCCGGATTAACTCTTCTCCGGAATTTGAACTGAGTTGTTCAAATAAATCTTTCCAATCAGGATTTACACTTTCAATTAAGGTTATTTTCTTTTTCCTTGAGCCTCCTTTTATTTGTTTTTCCCTTGCGAATGCATCAGCAATCAGGCTATAGCTTTCAAAATAAACAAGTTTGTGGATGTTGTATCGTAATGTAAAACTATTGCTGTAAACTTCATTTTTATGTTCCATTATTCTTCTCAAAAGATCATCGGTTGCGCCACAGTACAATACGGTATTATGGGCATTTGACATTATATAAAAGTAACCGGGCATAAAAGTGGTTTCTTTATTTAGGGAGATTGCTTCGAAATTTATAGGAATAACTTTATTCGGTTTTGCTTTAAACTCGCCTATAAATTTCTCGCAAGTACCACTATATTCTTAAATGCACTTTTCTTCCCCTTCAAATTAAATATCTCTGTAAAGATAACATATGTGCCAACCGGCAATTTCATCCCCCTTTCATCCAGCCCATCCCAATTCCAATATCCTTTCAATCCCAATATACCATTGCGGACCAAATAACGAACCGGTCTCCCCGCCGCATCAAAAACAGTGATATTGGCAATATACCCGGGTTCTGTAACGGCATACTGTATCGTAGCAATATCATCATGTCCGTCATTATCGGGGGAAAAAACTTTGGGAAAAACCTCGATCGTTGCCTGGATGCTGTTCAATAATTTATATTGTGAATTTTTATAACCCGGAGTTCCATAACCTGCCGTAGATGCGGCGCTATGCCAGTTGGTTTCCTGTTGAGAAGGACCTGATGGATCAATTCTTTCGAGGGAAACCCCTTCGGCATTATTTATTAATTTGAAATGCCAGTCATCTTTATATTTTACCTCATCAACAATATTCCCCTGGAAATTGAGGGCGATCACATCGCCTTCATCATCCGGGAAAGACGGAGGTGCTGAAATGATCAATACATTGTCCGGGTTCTTCACCAGGTATTGCATCGCGAGACTGGCGGCATCTTCTGTTACAACCATATAATCTCCCGGGAATATATAGAAAGGAACTGCACTCAGTGTTTTGACAGAGCTGACCACGCCACTGGTATTCCGGTTGGCGATATACAATTTGGCAGCATCAAATATTTTATTACTATTATTATAAAACTCAACATAATCATAAGCTCCCTGCCTGGGGTTGAATAATATTTCATTGATAATCCATTCCCCGGCGGCTGCATCAACGGGAATGCCAACTTTTACTTTGTTTGACAAACCAATCAGATTCCCTTTACAATCCTTTACATTGACGGCCGTGATCGTGTATATTTTATTTGGCAGGAGCGGAGTGCCTGTCTTTAATTGTACCAGGCTAAATAATGGAGATAAGGAAGTTGCGCTGATCAATGTTAAACCGCCTTCGGCCGAATAGTTGGATAATGTGGCCCCGGATAAACTATCAACCGGTTCATCAAAAACTAACATGACTGTAACACTGTCGGTGATATAAGCTCTTTGCAGTTGCGGCGGATTTATATCTGCATTTATTGCATCCACGGAATTTTTCTTTCCCGGGCTTCCCCCCGATATACTGTTACTCGCTTTCCAGTTGTTGCTGCCCGAGCAGGGACTTTTGGGATCAATCATCTCCAATGTCCAGCCACCATCTTTTTTCAGTTCATTCAGGTACCAGGTATCGGAATAATTTACTGCATGAATCGTTTTGCCATTGGCTGCTTTCAGAAAAAGCTGGTCACCCGTATTATCCAATGAAGGGAAACTGGTAACGGATATCGTAGTTCCAAATGCCGACATGGCCGCCACGGCACTACCGGTACAAACAATGACGAAACTATCCGGTTGTAAAATGAAATTGGGAAGAGGCCCGCTCTGACCGGTGGCATCACCCACTCTCCAGTTCTGTAAATTGATGGAAACTGTTGAAGAGTTTTTTAATTCCAGCCATTCATTATTGGGCAAACCAACCTGCGGAGAAGGATCTGCCATGATCTCATCGATCACGATGTCAAAACGGTTTTGTGCATGTATGCATGCTGGCATCAAATAGATCAGCAATAATTGAACGGGTAGTTTCATCGCATTAAATTAAACAGCGGACCGGGAGATAAAATGGGAAAACCCTCAGTATTTTCTGTTATTATTTGGCATAAAAATGCCACCCGCCTATATTTGCAACGGACATGATAGCATATAAACATACCAAACGCAATAAGAAACGTTCCTGAAGGAAGGTCTCAGCGTACTGTATGTAACAACATAAAAGTTTAGCAGGCCTTCCAATTCGGAAGGCCTTTTGCCTGCCCACCGAAGCAATAGCGAAGGTGGGTCTGATGGTCCCCGTCTGACAAGTATTAGAACACATTTGTCTGACGGCCCCGTCTGACAAGTATTAAAATACTTTTGCCTGACGGTCCCCCGATATTATCGGGGTGGTGTCTGATAAAAAAAAATGTAAGCATATGAAAGTCGCAGTCGTCGGCGCTACAGGATTGGTGGGTTCCAAAATGCTGCAGGTACTTGCAGAAAGGAATTTCCCTGTCACGGAATTAATTCCCGTTGCATCCGAAAAGTCTGTAGGTAAGGAAATAGAGTTCAGGGGAAAGAACTACAAAGTGGTAAGCATGACCGATGCGATTGCAGCCAGGCCGGCTGTTGCTATTTTTTCTGCGGGCGGAAGCACTTCATTGGAATGGGCGCCGAAATTTGCAGAAGCAGGTATCACCGTTATTGATAATTCTTCGGCCTGGAGAATGGATCCTTCAAAACCGCTTGTTGTTCCGGAGATCAACGCCGATGTGCTGAGGGCAAATGATAAGATCATTGCCAATCCCAATTGTTCAACGATCCAGATGGTGGTTGCCCTGAACCCGCTTCATAAAAAATACGGGATCAAAAGAATTGTGGTCAGCACTTACCAGAGTGTTACAGGTACCGGTGTAAAAGCAGTAACACAGTTGATGAATGAGCGGCAGGGAATAGAAGGAGAAAGAGCTTACAAATACCCGATTGATCTGAATGTGATTCCCCAGATTGATGTATTCCTGGAGAACGGTTATACCAAGGAGGAAATGAAGATGGTAAAGGAAACCTGCAAGATCATGCGGGATGATTCCATCCGGGTAACTGCAACAACGGTTCGCATACCTGTTATGGGGGGACATAGCGAAAGTGTGAACGTGGAGTTTGAAAAAGAATTTGTCCTGAGCGAAGCGAAGGTACTTCTCAGCAATACCCCGGGGGTTATTGTGGTTGATGATCCCGCCAACCAGCTTTATCCCATGCCCATGGATGCACATGAAAAAGATGAAGTGTTTGTGGGAAGGTTGAGGAGAGATGAGAGTCAGCCGAATACTTTGAATATGTGGATCGTTTCTGATAACTTAAGAAAAGGAGCTGCTACCAATGCAATTCAGATTGCAGAATATTTGCTTGCGAAAAATTTATTGGGTTGATCAGTTGAAATCAGGATTGAATATTTCTCAATGG
This sequence comes from uncultured Chitinophaga sp., assembly GCA_964592935.1. Taxonomy (GTDB): domain Bacteria; phylum Bacteroidota; class Bacteroidia; order Chitinophagales; family Chitinophagaceae; genus JJ008. The sequence continues at coordinate 13,270 of CAZQGZ010000034.1, forward strand.
ATTTTGAAGCAAGCTCCCAGAAAAAGAAAATTGCTATGATAGATAGCTTTGGTTCTCCAACGAAATTTTTATCTGAATTGATTCTTTCATATTAATAAGACAAGTTAATCATTTTAAAAATTCTTTATGAAGCCGGGGTTTGCTTCGCCCCCGCAAAAAAACTTCCGGGACGAAGAGTTACCCGGGGGCTCGCAAGGACTCATTGATAAATTCAATCAGTGGTTGCAGCGCTTCAAAAGCAGAAACTGTTTTCTTCACCAGGTTTTTTGAAGTAAGGTCAGTATCATTTAGTTTAACCATGGCAATAAAACTTTTCAGCTTCAGGTAATCAGCTGCAGGATTACCGGGTTCGTATCCTTTCGGAACCCGGCTGAGCAGGAACTCCGCGCTTTTGTCCAGGTCGCCATAGACAGATCTGAATTTTTTCGAACCAATTATTTTTTTGAAACCGGCAAAATTGTAATCAATTTCCTGCCTTAGTTTTTTCAATTCTTCCGGACCCGGCATATACAAACCTCCTCCGGCGAAACATTGTCCGGGCTCCAGGTGAAAATAATACCCGGCCGTGCCCCAGGCTTTCTTTCCTCCTTTGTTGATGCTGGCCCCGAAATTTGTTTTGTAAGGAGATTTATCTTTTGAGAACCGGATGTCCCGGTTGATCCGGAACATGCATTCTTTTGCAGTCAGGTTTTTTACCGATGGATCATTCTTGCCATGCTGGTCAATAACATGCTGAATAAACCCGGCAAAATCTGCTTTTGCATCTTCATATCTTTTCCGGTTTTTATCAAACCAGGGTTTGTTGTTGTTCTTCTTTAAATCTTTTAAGAATTTAATAGTTGATACTTGAAACATGATAGTTTTTCTCAAAAATTGCGAGGTATTGCTTTAAACAATAATCATAATAAGAAGAAATGTTTGACCTAAGTCTCCCTTCGGGGACAGGGGCATTATATCCTCGCCCAATTTTCCCCGCTCTTGATCCGGTACATGGTCATTTCGCTGACGCCGTAATTCTGGGCCAGTTTCTTAATGGTGATATTGCGTTTTTTACTGTTGAGGATGCCCTTTATTTTTTTAACCTGTCCGGCCGATAATTTTAAGCCTTCAGTGCGGTTGGCCTGCTTCTCTTTATAGGCAACCTTGGCCGGGCTGTCCTGCTGGTGCCCGATCATTTGATCCAGCGTGGCCCATTGCAGGTTCTTTACCTGGTTATCAAGTTTCCGGTGATTGCGGTGAATGACATATTTGTGTTGGGGCGTTGGTTTTTTCAGGAAGATCTTGGCCATCTCCCGGTGGATATACAATGTGCCCTTATTACCGGGGCGATGCAGGTTCAACGTACGGTAGCCGGTAGTTAATGAACCACTCAGCAATTTGCCGTCCTTTAAAATATCCTGTTTGAAACTTGCTATGCGTCCGAACCCGGACACAGCATACCTGTTGCGGAGATGCCTCCATCCGGAAAAATGAAGCGGCTTCCAGATTTCGCCGGCCAATTTTTTGATCATAATAAAAAATTTTTTGCCGGGTACAGTTTGCCGTTAATAACAGTGGTACGATAAGGTTATCAGAGCAGGTAAATGAACCGTACTAAGGTATAAAGTTTAGACATACTCACCATATTATTTTTTCCCGGTCATTTTCAGGAATTCTTCTTCCGAAATGATCTTCACCGTATTGATCTTTTTTGCCTTTTCCAGCTTGCTCCCGGCATCTTCGCCCACGACGAGGTAATTGAGCTTGGCGCTAACGCCGCTGAGCAACTGCCCGCCATTTGCTTCCACCATGGCTTCCGCATCGCTTCGCTTCAGGGTGGGTAAGGTGCCGGTAAATAAAAAGGTAAGACCTTCCAGGTTGCCACCCGATGCCAGTTGTTTTTTCTCATTCTTTAATTGCAGGCCCAGTCTTTCGAGATGTTCGAGTAATTTAATATTGTCATGATTGCTGAAAAACCGGTGGATGCTGCCTGCTACTGTAGGCCCTATGTCTTCCAGGTTTTGTAAGTCTTCCAACGAATATTTTTTCAGATCCAGCAAATGATCAATGGCCTGTGCCAGGGTCTTGGCGGTTGTTTCTCCCACAAAGCGGATACCAAGCGCATAGATAAGCCGGTGCAGGGGTTGCTTCTTTGAGTTGTTAATAGCCGATTGCAAATTGTCAATTGATCTCTCGCCAAATCCTTCCAGTTCACCGATCTTTTTGAAATTGAGTAAATAGATTCCGGGGATATCTTTCAATAATCCCAGCTCATAAAACTTGCGGACATTGGCATCGCCAAAGCCCCGGATATCCATGGCGTCTTTGCTTACAAAATGGATGATACGTTCAACGACCTGTGCAGGGCAATCCATATTGGTGCAGCGCCACACGGCTTCTTCTTCTTCCTTGAATAATTTGCTTTCACAAACGGGACATGTTTTCGGAAAAACAATTTTCTTTTCCTTCCCGCTGCGGGCATCGGCCAGCGGTTTAACGATCTGCGGTATCACATCACCGGCTCTTTCGATCAGTACGGTATCCCCTATGCGCAGATCTTTTTCTTTGATGTAATCTTCATTGTGCACCGAGATACTGCTCACCGTAACACCGCCAACGGCTACGGGTTCAAGCTTTGCCACCGGGGTCACCGCCCCGGTTCTTCCTACCTGGAATTCCACATCGATCAGCCTGGTGGTGGCCTGCCTGGCCTTGAATTTAAAAGCAATGGCCCAGCGGGGATGATGGGATGTCATGCCCAGTTTATCCTGCAGGGCGATCTCATTCACTTTGATCACCATTCCATCGATCTCATAGGGAAGATGATCCCGCTTTACTTCAAACTCTTTACAATATTTTATAACAGCATCAATTCCTTTAAAAAGTTTTTTTTCCTTTTGCGGACTGCGGAAACCCAGTTCCCATAACATTTCCAATGAACCTGAATGGGTGGTTAATTCCGGCGGGACCTTTTTGCCTTTTGCCAAAGAAAAATAACTGACATGGTAAACGAAGGCTTCGAGGTTTCTTTTGGCGACTTCTGCCGGATCTTTAATGCGCAATGTTCCGGAAGCCGCATTACGGGGATTGGCCAATGGAGGAATGCCCTGTTCAACCAGGGACTCATTATATTTTGCAAAATTCTTTTTATTGATCAGCACTTCGCCCCGAATCTCTATTTGCTGCAATCCATAAGCAGAAATTTTTGCAGATAAAGGAATGGTCCGGATCTGTTTGATATTCGTGGTCACTTCATCGCCTTCCACACCATCGCCTCTTGTGGCCCCGCGGGTGAAGAGATCATTTTCATAGATCAGTGAAATACTGCCGCCGTCGAATTTGGGCTCCACGCAATATTCAATTTCTTTTAAACCCGTAAGTTCCCGGGCCTTCCGGTCAAAATCAATAAGGTCTTCACTGCTGTAGGAATTATCCAGCGATAACATCGGCACCAGGTGCTGCACGGTCGGAAATGCTTTGGTCAGGCCTCTGGCTACCCGTTGGGTTGGCGAGTCTTCCGTTATAAGCTCCGGGTTTTTCTTTTCAATTTCTTCCAGTGTTTTATATAGCCGGTCATATTCATAATCGGAGATCAGCGGATCGTTTAAAATATAATAACGGTATTCATGAAAGCGGAGAATATCCCTCAGCTTTTCGGTTTCTTTTTTAGAAAGAGTTCCCGCTTTCTGAATTTTCATCAATTCAGTGGTAAGCTTTTGCAGTTCCCGGGTTTTTTCCTTTGAATACATGAGCGTAAAGTTATACGATTTGTATTTTCAAAATAAACCGCCGGTCACGCAATCTCAATACAGGTAAAATGAAGCGTTCCGATCCTGCTTTATAGAAAATAAACAGTTATTGTTCAGCATTCAATTATGTTTTTCCAAATGCAAAAGCCGCCTCAACAAAGAGACGGCTTTTCTGTTAGCCCTGACGTAAGAAAGAGTTTGCTACAATTTTATAAACGCGGCGCTGGCCAGTTGCGTGGGCGATTGCACCGTATATGAATACACACCCTGCTGCAAATTACTCAGGTCATGCGTCCAGGTGTTGGCCCCCGCGGTCACATTCTGCGTATAAGTCCTCACCGGGTTACCCGTGGAATTAAATATTTTAATATTCACCGTTTCGGTACGCATAGAGAAAAAGTAAACATGTAAAATATTAACTACCGGGTTGGGCGATAAAACCAAAATGGGCTGGTTGCTTCCCGGGATCGGGACGATTTTGCATTTGGTAGCTACACACCCGCCAAAGTATGTGATCTCAACACAAACATTGTATTGACCCGGTTGTGCATAAAGGTGAGAAACGACATACTGGCCGGTGTAACTTGCCGTATAATTTATACAGGTATCCCTGCCATCACCAAAACGCCAGCAGACTTTGGAAGGTTTACTGTTATTACTATGAAGGGGTAATGCTTTGTAATATGCCAGCATGGGATTTGCACCCGGAGTTAAGAGTCTTTCAAATTCCGCTGCGCATGTTGCTGTTGTGCCACCAACCTGGATAGGTTTACATTTGGTTGCTACACAGCCGCCATAATAAGTGATCTCAACGCAAACCTGGTATTGACCGGGCTGTGCATATTGATGGAATACTACATACTGGCCGGTAAAGCTTTCCGGGTAATTGATACAGGTATCCCTGCCATCACCAAAATGCCAGCAGACTTTGGAAGGCTTCCTGTTATTGTTATGCGAAGGCAACGCTTTCAGATAAACCGATAATGAAGTGGGTGCAGGTTGTAATCTTTCGAAATCTGCGCCGCAGGTATCAGGATGTTGCCCAACGGGTACGGGTTTGCATTTATCTGCCTGGCAACCGCCTTCATAAAGGATGTTCACGCATACATTATATAAACCGGGATGGAGGTATTCGTGTACAGCCACATATTGACCGGTATAATTATTCGGATAATTGATACAGGTATCACCCCTGCCACCTTCACCAAATCTCCAGCAGATCCTTTGCGGCTTTTTATTGTTATTATGCCAGGGTAATGCCCGGAAATATGCACGTAACGGGTTATTGGCCGTGGGTTGTATTCTTTCAAAGTCTGCGCGACAGCTATCCGGCGGACCAGCCTGTACGGGTTTACACTTGCTGGCTTCACAGCCGCCATAATATTTGATGTTAACACAAACCTGGTATTGTCCCGGGTGCAGGTAGGTATGAGAAATTACATACTGACCGGTAAACGTTTCAGGATAATTGATACAGGTATCACCCCGGCCGCCTTCACCAAATGTCCAGCAGATACGGGAAGGCTTACGGTTATTATTATGCGAAGGCAATGCTTTCAGATAAACATGAAGCGGATTTGTTCCGGCTGCATTAATTCTTTCAAAATCCGCACCGCAGGTATCGGGCCTTCCGATATGTATGGGTTTGCATTTGCTTGCTTCGCAACCGCCAAAATATTTGATGTTAACGCAAACCTGGTATTGACCCGGCTGCAGGTAAGTATGAGAAACTACATACTGACCGGTAAACGTTTCGGGATAATTGATACAGGTATCACCCCGGCCGCCTTCACCGAATGTCCAGCAGATACGGGAAGGCTTACGGTTATTATTATGTGAAGGCAATGCCTTGTAATAGGCCAATAAAGGATTGGCGTTTGTGGATGCAATTTTTTCGAAATCTGCACCGCAGGTATCCGGCCTTCCAACCAGAATGGGCTTGCACTTACTGGCTTCGCAGCCTCCATAGTACCTGATATTAACGCAAACCTGGTATTGTCCCGGGTGCAGGTAGTTGTGAAATGTTACATACTGACCGGTAAAATTTTCAGGATAATTGATACAGGTATCACCCCGGCCGCCTTCACCAAATGTCCAGCAAATACGGGATGGTTTGCGGTTATTGTTATGCGAAGGCAATGCTTTCAGATAAACCGATAAAGAAGTAGGTACAGGTTGCAATCTTTCAAAATCCGCACCGCAGGTATCGGGCCTTCCAATTTGAATCGGCTTGCACTTGTTGGCTTCACATCCGCCATAATAACGGATATTGACACAGACGGGATATTGTCCTTGCTGCAGGTAAGTATGAGAAACTACATACTGGCCGGTAAATGTTTCGGGATAATTGATACAGGTATCACCCCGGCCACCTTCACCGAATGTCCAGCAGATACGGGATGGTTTGCGGTTATTACTATGCTGCGGTAATGCTTTGAAATAGGCCAGTAAAGGATTGGCATTTGTTGATGGGAGACGTTCAAAGTCAGCCCCGCAACTGTCGGGGTTAATTACATTTACCGGATGACATTTGTGTGCCTGGCAACCGCCATCATAAAGAATATTCACACAAACATTATAATTACCCGGCTGTGCATATAAATGACTCACGCCATAAGTGCCGGTATAATTGGTGGGATAATTAATGCAGGTATCTCTTCCATCACCAAATTGCCAGCAGATCTTTGTTGGTTTCTTATTCTGGTTATGCGAGGGCTGGGCAACAAAGTATTTCAACAGGGGGTTTGCCGAAACGGCCAGCGTTACAAATTCAGCGTTACAAACGGCCTGGATCACCACGGTCTTACACACATAGGCCGTTAAAACAGAATCACCGATATTCGTAAAATACCGGTAAATCCTCAGGCAAACATTATAAGTTCCTGCAACCTGGTAATGATGCTGCGTGTTATCCAACGGACCCGTTCGCAGGATGATACCATCCCCGAAATTCCAATAGGCCCGGCGGTAACCGGGTTCACTCCCGATCACGGAGGTATTGGTAAAGAAAACGTTGTTGTTCGGGGCATCAATGGTAATGTTGAAATTGGCTACGTCGGGGGTAACAGTTCCGGCTTTGGCGCTATGGATACTGGCAAGACTGATAATAATACCGGCCAGTACAGCGTAAATCTTCCTCATAATGATTCACTTTTTTTGGTGACTTAATGTTTTTTCATAGGGTTAGAGAGACTTATCTGCTTTGTGACCGGGTTTAACCTCCCGGGTTTAAAGAAATGCTAATGTTTTTTTGCTGCGGACTTTTACGTAACATCTTTCTGGTTGTCAATGATAAATTGGACCAGGGTTTCCTGCGGAATTTCAATCCTGACAAGCGCATCCGAAATATCCTCCCGGTTTACCTGTGCTGCAAAGGAAGGGGTCTTTAACCGTTTCAAAACACTTTTCACTTCCAGCCCCTCATAGCGGGTGGGCCTGACCAGGGAAACGGCATGGATAAACCCCGATAATTCGTCAATGGCATAGATCATCTTATCCATCTTGGTCACGGGTTCTACCCCGAAATAACCGGGTCCGTGGCTGGCAATGCAACGAATAACCTCCGGGTCTATATTTCTTCGTTCCAGTTCTTCTATGATGATGCGGCAGTGATCATCCGGATATTTTTCCCAATCGGCATCATGGAGCAAACCGGCCAGTTCCCATTTCCATGCGGTTTGTTCATCCGCATTTTCTTTTTCAATAGCCCATGCTTTCATGACGGCGGCCACCTGTTTCATGTGCAGGCGTAAACGTTCATTGGAAACCCATTCATTCAACAGCGCATGGGCTTCTTCCTTACTCATCAGGTTACCGGCATTCTTTGCATCACCAAATTCAGCCCGGCCAAGGAAATGTGTTGCCATGAAATTTTTTTGGACAGGAAAGATAACAAAGCAGAAGAAAAAATCCCAAAGAACAGATTCCAAATCCCAAATAAATCTCAAAAAAAATACAAAATCGGGGACGTATGGGTGCTTTCTTTTCTCTTTGTTTCCATGTTGCAGTTTCTTATTCTTTGGAATTTGGAATTTGCTATTTGGAATTTCCTGCAATTGTGAATCGTTAACCCTTCTTAACATCCGATACCGTTAATCATATTTCAAATGAACCGGTCGTAACAGGATTTACATTTGAATCGTCTTAACAACGAATCGTTAATCATTAAACCTTAAACCATGAAAAAAATTTTTGTAACCATGTCGCTGCTGATGACAGTAGCCGCCTCAACCGCTTTGGCTCATAATAAGAACCGGACGGGCCCGGGCATTGAGGAAGTATTTAACCAGGAATTTGCCGGCGCTGAAAATGTAAGCTGGAGCCGGCAGGATAATTACCAGAAAGCCACTTTTATACTGGCAGGACACCGGATGATCGCCTATTTTAATGAAGACAATGAACTGGCCGGGTGCATCCGGGATATTTTTTATGACCAGTTGCCATTAATGGTAATGCAAGCTATCGATAAAAAATTTCCCAAAGCCGATATGCAGGAAGTAAGAGAAATCACCAATGCCGACGGCACTTCTTACCTGTTACGGGTTGATCATAACAATAAGAAATATAAAGTGAAGGTCAGTACAACCGGCAGTTTTACAGATATTGAAAAGCTGGAAAAATAAATTGGAGGGTTTTTTACCCGAAATGCTTAAAGACTCAAGTGTTCGAACAAACAAACGAGGAGAACCTGACTTGAACCTTGAATCTTGAGGGTTGAATCTTGAGTCTTTTAAATTGGTTAAAAAGACTCAAGATTCAAGATTCAACACTCAAGACTCAAGTGATCGTGTTTTACTCATGAATGATAATCGAAGGAGTATTTATTCAAACCTGTATTTTTGCAGCCGCACCGCATGGTCCCCCGGCTTTTACCGGGGTCTGAAGGCGATCAAAATGCTCCATATGAATAAAGGACCCGTTTCGCAATTCATCGAACACCATTTCCGTCATTTTAATGCTGCCGCACTGATGGATGCAGCCAAAGGATATGAAACTCATTTACTCGAAGGAGGTAAAATGATGATCACATTGGCCGGCGCCATGAGTACCGGGGAACTCGGCATTTCGCTGGCTGAAATGATCCGCCAGGGAAAAGTAGATATCATCAGTTGCACCGGGGCCAACCTGGAAGAAGATGTTATGAACCTGGTGGCCCATTCTCATTACAAAAGAATACCCAATTACCGGGATCTTACCCCGCAACAGGAATGGGATCTGCTGGAATCTCATTTTAACCGGGTTACCGACACCTGCATTCCCGAAGAAGAAGCTTTCCGTCGTTTGCAAAAACATTTGCTGAGACAATGGAAGGAAGCGGAAGCAAAAGGCGAACGTTTTTTCCCGCATGAATTTTTATACAAAACGGTTTTAAGCGGGGATCTCAAACAATACTATGAGATCGATCCGAAGGATAGCTGGATCGTGGCAGCGGCGGAAAAAAATATTCCTATCGTAGTGCCCGGATGGGAAGACAGCACGACCGGGAATATTTTTGCGAGTTATGTTATAAAAGGAGAATTAAAAGCGTCTACCGTGAAGAGCGGTATTGAATACATGGTGTGGCTGGCAGACTGGTATAAAAATAATTGCGGCGGAAAAGGGGTGGGATTTTTCCAGATCGGTGGCGGTATCGCCGGTGATTTTCCCATCTGCGTGGTGCCCATGATGTACCAGGACCTGGAAATGCATGATGTTCCTTTCTGGAGTTATTTCTGCCAGGTCAGCGATTCAACCACATCGTATGGTTCTTATTCCGGAGCCGTGCCCAATGAAAAGATCACCTGGGGAAAACTGGACATTCATACACCCAAGTTCATTGTGGAAAGCGATGCAACAATCGTGGCTCCGTTGATATTTGCCTGGGTGCTGGGATGGTAATAAACCTGAATATTGAGTCTTGTATCTTGAATCTTGAGTCTTTTTTATTCCATTAAAAGACACAAGATTCAATACTCAAGAATCAAGAATCAAGTTCACGTCACCATTAAGAAAACGTCCCACTTTTTCATTTTTTACTTGCCTGCCGTCAGGCAGGTTTCTTATTCTTAATTTTTTATTTTCAAAAACGAATCCCGCCCCGATAACCGGAGCGGGATCTTTTTTATAAAGAAAGGCATGGATCAATGTTTCATCGGATGCAGGATTTCATTTCCACACTTTTCAGACGACATTATATAGACTACGGTTGTAACCAGTGGTTTAAAAGAAATAAAAAAACCACCCGGTTATTAGCGGGGTAAATTTCTGTTCTGAATTTTAAATGGGAAACAGGAATACGGGTAACACGGATTATGCTGATTAACACAGATTGGATTCGTATGGATCCGTCTTATCCGCGTTAAAAACATTCCTGTTAAAATTTTTCAAACACAGGCGATTTTTTCAACCCGGCGGAGATGACGTCCGCCTTCAAAACCGGTTGTCATAAAAATACCGACCATTTTTTCTACGTCTCCTTCCCGGACAAATCTTGCCGGGATGCAAATGATGTTGGCATCGTTATGCGCCCGGGCCAATTGTGCAAGTTCTTCGCCCCAGCAGATTGCGGCCCGGATACCCTGGTGTTTATTGGCAGTAATGGCAACTCCATTGGCGCTTCCGCAGATCAATATGCCAAATGCCGCCTTGCCTTCTTCCACTGCTTTTGCAACGGGATGGGCATAATCAGGATAATCAACCGCATCTTTGCTATCAGCGCCAAAGTCTTTAAAGGGAAGTCCTTTTCCTTCTAAAAAAGAGATCAGGTCTTCTTTGTAATCAAAACCCGCATGGTCGCTTCCGACGGCGATGGGCTTACGGAGATCAAATGGAAAATGCATAGTAAGTAGTCTTTAGTCGTTAGCTGTATCAAATAAGACATATCAAACAATCATAAAATTAAGATTTTACACAGACAGATAAAAATATCAAAGCCGCAT
>CAZQGZ010000035.1:0-23407 GCA_964592935.1 uncultured Chitinophaga sp.
GTTTGTATTTTTCCTCGTGGTTACTGCTCCACACCCGCAGCACATATTCAATGGAGAATATGATCACGGAAACCCAATCGAAATAATGAAAAAAACGCATGGCATCCGCGTTCTTCTCAACGGAAGGCATGGTTTCCAGCATCACCGCCACCACGTTCAGAACAATAAGTATAACGATAAAAACATTGATGACTTTATCCCAATATTTATCACCTACGATCTCGGGATGCAGCAGTCCGTGAACTTTTTGTTTGGTTTTGTGGTACATGTACCGGATGGTTTAATTGTTCTAAGGTAAAGAATAACCTGATTAAAAAATCCGTTTAGCCCGGAGAAGGATACCGGAAAGAATTTCCTGTAGAGCAAAAAAAATCCCCTTCTTTCAGGAAGGGGATTCATGTTTTATGTTGTAAAACCTTTTAGTCTATTATTGTGGCATCAGTTCTTTTGAACATGCAGTCATCCAGTCAGCCCATGCTTTTGCTTCATCGGGTTTTTGGGCCAGTTTCATGCCAATATTGGTTGCCCTGCTGGACCAATCCTGCATGGTTTTGGCAAGCTCAGACAATTTTGCGGGATCTTTCATACCAGCTTTATATTCCTGGATAAAGGCTGCATAGTCATTTGCAAATTTTTGTACTTCAGGATCTGAAAAGGTCGGAACTCCTGCCGTAGTGGTGGTCGTTGTGGTTGTAGTGGTGGTGTTGTCAGTCGGGGTGGTCGTAGTTGTTGTAGCAACAGTGTCTTTTTCTGGTTTTTTTTCATCTTTCTTTTTGTTGTTGCAGGCAGCCAGCACGCCAACAAGTGCCATAATGGCTAATAATTTTTTCATGTTTTTTGGTTTTGAGGTTTTAAAAATTTGACCGCAAAATTAGATATTATTTTCGAAACAAAAGATTATTTATCGATGGATTACTCAAGTGTGTAAAAAATCCCGGAACCGGCCAGACTTACCAGAGAAAAGGACTGTATTTTTCCCCGGGAACTTACGGTTACTGTATGGGGTTCTGGGTTACCATCGGACCTTTTATGCAGTTTTTTCCGGCCTCTTTGCTACCGGACAGGAAGGGCTCCTGTTTCTGATAACTTGCCTGGACGCTGCTCATGCATTTATATTTAAATTATTATCATCTTTACCTGCAGAATAAAGTTTGGCAAAATGACAGGAAAAGAACGTATGAGAATTGCCATGCAGGGGGGCATGGCTGACCGCGTTCCCGTAATGTGCCAGTTATCCCTCGGGCATTATTTCCTGTACAGCGGTATTGACCCATTGGAAATATGGTATACTTCAGATGGGTTTTCAGATGCGCTGATTGCCATGCAGGAACGCTACCGGTTTGATGGAATTCTTGTCAACCTGCATGGAAGGCCTGCCGAATGGAGAACGTATATTGACAGGATAGATGAAATGAACGGGGAGAAAATTATCCGGTGGAAAAACGGGAACTATACAAAATTTCCGAAGGATGATAACCCGCATTATTACCAGCAGGACGGAAGCAGGTACTTCCCCTCCTTTGAAGAGATTGATCCCGCGAAACTTTTTTATATTGATCCCTGGCAGATCTCGGGGATTAATTATCCGTTCACCTGGGATTTCGAAGGAGAGGAGAGACCGAAAGATGATTTTTTCCCTCCGTACATCAATGACACATTAAAAATGGTCATTCAAAAAACCGGCAACCGTGTTTCTGTGCACGGTGAAGTGTACAGTCCTTTCTCCCAATTCCTGGAATTGCTGAATTATGAACAGGCCCTGATGGCCCTGCTCATTGATCCGGATAAAGTAAAAGCATGTTTGGATGCTTTATCGGATGGAACCATTGAACTCGGGAAAAGGGAAGCACAGAGCGGTGCTGATGCGGTATTGATCTCTTCGGCTTTCGCCGGTAGCGGATTTATTTCCCGGGAATTGTATGAAGAATTTGTTTTACCCTTTGAAAAAAAAGTGATCGGTGGTATCAAAGCTATTCATGATATCCCGGTTTACACACATACCTGCGGGGGAATCGGCGACAGGCTTGACCTGATGATGGAAACCGGAACCAATGGGATCGACACACTGGATCCGCCTCCCCTGGGTACGGTCGAACTCGCCGATGCGATAAAACAGACAAAAGGAAAAGTATTTATCAAAGGGAATATCGATCCGGTGAATGAACTTCTTCATGGTAGTGACGAAGTGATCGAAAGGGCTGTTCATAACAGGTTGAATATTGCAAAGCCCGGAGGCGGTTATATTTTAAGTACCGCCTGTTCGGTTTCTCCCGGAACAAATCCTTCCCGCATCGGGTTGCTCAGCAGGATCGCTATAGAATTTGGTCAATATGTTTAGAACTCATCTCAAAAGTCGAAATTTGAAGGAACATAAAGTACACAAAGGTTACACAAAGGACACGACGCATTGGTTATAAACAAGAAATTTCTTTGTGTGCATTGTGATTCGTAGTGTTCCTTGCCTGCCGGCAGGCAGGTTTGTGCTCCATTTCACTTTTGAGATAGTATGTAATAAAAATGAATGAAGGATATCCTGGAAAAAATAGCGCTTTGTATTGAGTTGGGGAAAATAAATGAAAACTCTCCTTATCCACCCGAAATGAAAGGGCAGCCGGGTGCAGATGAATGGACGGCACTGGCCTTGCAGGAGGGAATTTCCCCGGATGAAATCCTTCAGCACGGATTTATTGAAGGGATGGAAAGGGTAGGCAGAAAATTTTCCGAGCATAAGATCTTTGTACCGCAGATGCTGATGTCGGCCAAATCCATGAGTACGGCCATGCAGCATTTGAAACCTTTTTTTCAATCGGGTGAAACCAGAAGAAAGGGCGTTTTTATTATCGGAACAGTAGCCGGTGATTTGCATGAGATCGGGAAAAACCTGGCCGCCATGATGATCGCCGGTGGCGGATGGGAGGTCATTGATCTGGGGAAAGATGTAACGGCAGAAAAATTTATTGAAACAGTCCGGCAATATCCCGGTTCCGTGGTTGGTTTATCCGCCCTGCTTACGACGACGATGATCAATATGGAAGAAACGGTAAAGGAATTGAGAAATGAATTTCCGGATTTAAAGATCCTGGTCGGGGGCGCCCCGGTCAATGATGAATTTTGCAGGAAAATAGGCGCGGATTTTTATGCGGCTGATCCGCAACAGGCTGTTCAATACCTGAAGGGACTAAACGCATAAAATAGTTTCGAACTTACACACAGGGTAAGAAAAATCATTTCATCTGCAATGAAACGTATCAAAGAACGAGTGCAATCAGGCGAAATACTGGTTTCCGACGGGGCCTGGGGCACTTTCCTGTATGAGAAAGGATTAAAGACCGGGGATTGCCCTGAGCTTTGGAATTTTACGCATAAAGAAGATGTATATGATATTGCCTGGAGTTATATTGATGCCGGTGCAAACATGATTGAGACCAATAGTTTTGGCGGCAATCGTATCAAGCTGAATCATTTTGGTCTTGCAGACCAGGCATATGGACTTAACCAGGCCGCTGCAAAAATTTCCAGGAAGGCTGCCGGTGCCGGACATCATGTGCTGGGTTCCATGGGTCCGACCGGGTTGATTTTTATGACGGGTGAAATATCGCCTGAGGAAATGTATGAAGTGTTCGCAGAACAGGCCATCGCATTGGAATCGGGTGGCGCTGATGTATTGATCATTGAAACCATGACGGACCTGGATGAAGCCGTTCTTGCCGTAAAGGCTGCGAAAGAAAATACACGCTGTGAAGTTTTTTGTACGATGACCTTTGAAAAAATTCCGGGTAGCGGATTCCGTACGATCATGGGCATATCACCGGCAGACATGGTAAACCAGGCCGTTGAAGCAGGGGCCGATGCGGTTGGTGCCAATTGCGGTCATGGGATCAGGGATATGGTTGGCATTGTACAGGAAATCAGAGAATACAATCGGGAGATTCCCGTCATCATTCAAGCCAATGCGGGAATGCCGGTTTATAAAGAAGGTAAAATAATTTATCCCGAATCTCCAGGTGATATGGCTGGTGTTATTGAATCATTGGTAGCTGCGGGTGCCAGTATCATCGGAGGATGCTGCGGTACCACCCCGGAACATATCCGGGGAATGGCACGGGTAATTCAGGATATCAATGAAAAAAAACGGGCAGGCACATGGAAGTAAAGGAATATTCATACCGGGTTGATGAACTGGACCTGCAGCCGGAGTGCATCGAAGAATTTATCGGGTATGATGCCGGGAAATCTCCGGGGGCAGTGCGCCTCCTCATCGAAGAATCATTGAGCATGGCGCAGGATCATTGCGATATCAAAGGCGGCTATATCATCCATGATCATATTACAGCGGACAAAGAATATCATTTATTAAAAATTAATAACAGGGAACTGGATGTAAAAAAAATTATTTACGGGCAGTTGTACAAGTCGGCGGCTATGGCCATTTTTGTTTGTACGGCTGGAGAAGGTATCGGGAATTATTCGGAAAAGTTAATGCGGCAGGGCGATGTGCTTGAAGGTTATATCATGGATATTGTCGGATCAGAAATAGTGGAAGCTGCTATGGATAAGATGCAGGATGACCTCGAAGAACGTCTCCATAAAGAGGGATTACAGATCACCGACCGGTACAGCCCGGGTTATTGCGGATGGAGCGTAAGTGAGCAGCAAAAACTTTTTACATTATTTCCTGATAAATTTTGTGGCGTTACCCTGACTCCTCATTCATTGATGCAGCCCGTAAAATCGGTCAGCGGGATTATTGGTATCGGAAATAAAGTAAGCCGGAAAGGATATACCTGTAATGTCTGTGAGATGGCTAATTGCATTTACAGGAAAAAGAAGAATTAAAAATTTACTGCACCGGTTTACTATTTCATTTTTTTTGAAACCTCTTCCCGGATTTCTTTCGCGATCCATTCTGCCGGGCGGTTGCCGTCCGTGATAAAGATGGTTTCTTCCGATTTTAATTTTTCGAAGGCTTCCATGTATTTGTCTCTTACCTGGTGCAGGTTCTCTTTGGTTTCATATAGTTCCGTCGAACTCCTTCCGTTACGGATCCGGGTGATGCTGATATCGGGTGATATATCAATGTAAACATTCAGATCGGGGCGAAGCAGTTCTGCGCTTAACGAGTTGGCTTCAATCACCCAATCCTGCGGCATATGGGTGCCCTGGTAAGCATAGGAGGAGAAATAATACCTGTCTGTGATGACTGTAAAACCTTCTTCCAGCTTTTTGAGGATGCCATCTGTTTTATTGAGAAGATGATCTAACCGGTCGGCCACAAAAAGACCCGCGATGACCCGGTGATCCGCTTCCATCTTATGTTTGAAAATATCTTTAATGATGGTGCCGATCCGGCTATCGGTAGGTTCAAAGGTGCAATAGACTTTATGACCGGTTTTCTCCAGGTGATCTGCCAGCAGTTTTACCTGGAGGCTTTTGCCGCTGCCGTCAATACCTTCGAATGCGATGAAGAGATTTTTTTTCATTTTATTATTTCCACCCGTCGCAGAATATACTGTTGGATCAAGCCTCTTTCCCGTGACACTGTTTGTATTTTTTCCCGGAACCACAGGGGCATGGTTCATTCCTCCCGATCTTCGGAGCCACTTTGACAGGTTCTGTTTTCACGGCCGTTTCGCCGCCGCCGCCCGGTTCAAATTTATCCCGCTCATTGGCGCCATATTCCTTACCTGCATTTTCCACATCTTCTTTATTGGCCTTCATCCTGCTCATGTCGGTCTTCTGCTGGCGGCCCTCTCTGAGCGGTGCATTCTCCTGTTGTATGGGAATGGCGGAATGTGAAAGAAATGAAACAATGTCTTTATTCACTTCCGCATTCATATTCCTGAACTGGTTATAGGCTTCCATTTTATAAATAACCAGCGGGTCTTTTTGTTCGAGGTAGGCTGTCTGCACACTTTGTTTCAGATCATCCATGGCCCGCAAATGTTCTTTCCATGCATCATCGATCACCACCAGTGTAATTGTTTTTTCCAGGGAACCGGCCAGTTCTTCACCATTTGTCTTCAGTGTTTTGTCCAGGTTGGCGAGTACATTCAGTTGTTTTTTCCCGTCGGAAAAAGGAACCACTACGTTTTCAATATGACTGCCCTGGGTGAGCCGGATATTTTTGAATACCGGGATGGCCTGTTTCTTCATGTCCTCTTTATGCCGGCTGTATCTTTCGGTGGCTTCTGCATACAACTTATCAATCAGTTCATTGATATCATTTTTCTTGAAATCTTCTTCTTCTATTTTTGTGTCCAGCCCGAAGTTCACAATACAGGCCATTTTGAATCCTTCAAAATCCTCCTGCTCGCGGAATGATCCGATCAGGCCTTCAGCAACGGTGGAGAATGATGTATCAATATCGAGGGCAAGCCTTTCTCCGAACAAGGCATGGTTACGTTTATCATAGACAGCATTCCGCTGCTTGTTCATTACGTCATCGTATTCCAATAATCTCTTACGGATGCCAAAGTTGTTTTCTTCCACTTTCTTCTGCGCCCGCTGGATGCTGTTGCTGATCATGCTGTGCTGGATCACATCACCTTCTTTGTATCCTAATTTATCCATCAGTGACGCGATCCGTTCGCTACCGAACATCCGCATCAGGTCATCTTCCAATGACACATAGAACTGGGAAGTACCTGGATCACCCTGTCTGCCCGCACGGCCGCGCAACTGCCTGTCCACACGACGGCTTTCATGTCTTTCCGTACCGATGATCGCCAGGCCACCCGCTTCTTTTACACCGGGTCCAAGCTTGATGTCCGTACCACGTCCGGCCATATTGGTTGCTATGGTTACAGCGCCGGCCAGTCCTGCTTCGGCAACCACCTGCGCTTCCCGGGCATGTTGTTTTGCATTGAGTACGTTATGCGGAATTTTTTTCTGTTGTAACATTCTGCCAAGCAACTCGCTCACTTCAACCGAGGTTGTACCCACCAGGGAAGGTCTTCCGGCATTGCGGAGTTTTTCAATTTCATCAATAACCGCTTTGTATTTTTCACGTTTGGTCTTATACACAAGATCCTGTTTGTCGTTACGGATCATTTTTACATTGGTGGGAATGGTGACCACATCCAGTTTATAAATACTCCACAATTCAGCGGCTTCCGTTTCGGCTGTTCCCGTCATCCCCGCCAGTTTGTGATACATGCGGAAATAATTCTGCAGGGTGATCGTGGCATAGGTTTGCGTTGCCGCTTCAATCTTTACATTTTCCTTGGCTTCAATAGCCTGGTGCAATCCGTCGGAGTACCTTCTTCCTTCGAGAATACGTCCCGTTTGTTCGTCAACTATCTTGATCGCGCCATCCATCACCACATATTCTATGTCTTTGGAAAAAAGCGTATAGGCTTTTAATAATTGCTGCACGGTGTGAATGCGGTCGGCTTTCTGCGCATAATCATTCAGGATAGCTTCCTTGGCCTGCAGTTTTTCCTCCACCGGCAGGTTGCTCTTTTCTACATCGGCCAGTTTTACACCGATATCAGGCAATACAAAAAATTCAGGATCTTCGCCGGTTTTGGTGATCATCGTAAGTCCCTTATCGGTGAGATCAACGGAATTATTTTTTTCATCGATCTGGAAGAGCAATTCCTCATCCACGATATGCATATGCCGTTGCTGGTCCTGTAAATAATAATTTTCGGCCTTCTGCATTTTTACTTTGATACCGGGCTCACTCAGGTATTTAATAACCGGTCCGTATTTGGGTAAACCGCGGTGTGCACGGAATAAATACAGGCCACCACCTTTGGGATCATCATCACCTTCTGCGATCCTTTTTTTTGCTTCATTCAGGCAGTTGCGGACAATGCGTTCCTGCTCCTGCACCAATTGCAGTATCC
This sequence comes from uncultured Chitinophaga sp., assembly GCA_964592935.1. Lineage (GTDB taxonomy): Bacteria > Bacteroidota > Bacteroidia > Chitinophagales > Chitinophagaceae > JJ008. Next base: position 7,851 of record CAZQGZ010000035.1, read on the forward strand.
TGGGCTTATGTGTATGAAAATGCTGGTCATCTCCTTTTGGTACGGGACCGGAAATGATCAGGGGCGTCCTGGCATCGTCGATCAATACGGAATCCACCTCGTCCACCATGGCATAATGGTGTTTGCGTTGCACCATTTCTTCGGGCGTATGCACCATATTGTCGCGGAGATAATCAAACCCAAATTCATTATTGGTCCCGTAAGTGATATCGGCGAGGTATGCTTTTCTTCTTTCTTCGCTGTTGGGCTGGTGTTTGTCTATACAATCAACGGTGATGCCCAGCCATTCGAAAATGGTTCCGTTCCATTCCTGGTCGCGGCGGGCCAGGTAATCGTTCACCGTTACAATATGAACACCTTCACCAGCCAGTGCATTGAGATAAGCGGGAAGCGTGGAAACAAGGGTTTTTCCTTCACCCGTTGCCATTTCTGAAATCTTTCCCTGGTGCAGCACCACGCCACCGATCAACTGCACATCGTAATGCACCATGTTCCAGGTAACATCACCGCCGGCGGCCGTCCATGAGTTTTTGAATATGGACTTATCGCCATCGATTTTAATGTAATTCTTTTTTACGCTTAAATCCTTGTCGAGTTGTGTAGCCGTTGCAATGATCTCCGTATTTTCTTTGAAACGTCTTGCCGTTTCTTTCACCACGGCGAAGGCTTCGGGGAGAATTTTTTCCAGCGCCTCTTCAATTTTTTTATCCCGGTCTTTTTTTAATTTATCCACCTGCTGGTAAATGGCATCTTTACCCATCAGGTCATTGAACGGAAGTTCTTCAGCCGCCGCATTCCTCTCTGCGATTGCCGCATCAATTTCGGCAAGGTGTTCTTTGATCCGGTGGCGGAATTCCTGTGTCTTGTTACGGAGTTCATCATTATTCAGTGAATGGTATTCATCAAAATAACGGTTGATCTTGCCGACATAGTGTTCGATCTTCTTTACATCTTTCTCCGACTTGCTGCCGCCAAACATTTTGGAAATAAAACCGAGCATGGTATAGAAAATTAGTTTTTTGGTTAATTAGTTTATTGGGGTCATAAAGGTCAAATGGGTCATTTCAGTCAAAAAGGTCATACGGGTCAAATGTTTTTATCAGCCAGGCTCTCCGGGGTTTAAGATTTCTCTTATATCACTAATTTGACTTTATATGACTTTTCGTTTTGTCAAATACAATGCTACGAACCATTTACAGGCCATTTTGACATAGTTTACCCCGGTTTATCGGGGGGTGGCAAAGATAAGCCTTAGTTTGAAGTAAATTTACATGGTTCAGGCCTGTGCATGGCAGACGAATTTCATCCAAACAGCACACGGATGACACGGGTTGGACTGATACACACGGATTTATTATTCTGCTTCGCAGAATAAAACTGTATTTATCTCTTTTTGGCAAAAATTCTCTTAAAGTATATGATAAAACCAGGGGTATATGAAAAAAATAATCTGTGAAAATCTATCTCATCCGTGTCATCCGTGTGCCAACTGCCATTTTTTGTATCGGAAATAAAAGAGCTTCAACCTTTTTGACTTTCGTTAACGTACCTTTCCACCGCATCCGGAATTAACAACAAATACAATCTTTATGAACAGGTTTTTCCCTTTGCTTTTTATGGGCCCGGTCATTTTTTTCGCTTCCTGCAACAGCAATGAGATCGGCAGCAGCCAGGATGTTAATCCCGAATCCATTTATTTTGATTATATGATATGGGGTGAAGAAAGCAGTGACCATCTTACCATAAAATTGCAATACCGTTTTGGAGGGGAAAACGGGACCACGCTGACCATGGAAGACCCGGCCAAAGTTGAACTGGATAATGAACCGATCTCCGTGGACAGTTCCCGGATGAACGGAGCATTTTATGAGATACAGAAACCCGTTAAGAAATTTACAGGGGATCATATCATAACTTTCACGGCCTATAATAAAAAACAATACAGGGAAAAATTCAGTTTTCAACCCCTTTTTCTGAGAACGGTTTTACAGGAAAGGATGAAAAGGGGCGATATGATCCTGGAAGTGGATGGCATTCAAAGAGAAGGATTGGTCAGGGTCATACTTACCGACACATTGTTTGCCAGCGAAGGAATAAACCGGGTAGATACAATTAAAAATGGGCAGATCGTCATAACTAAAGAAGACCTGGAAACGCTAGTGAGCGGTCCCGTTCAACTGGAATTGATAAAAGAAGAAGACAGATCCCTGGAAAACAGCACCCGCGAAGGGGGCCGGATATCCATTTCCTACGGCCTGAAAAGGGAATTTATTTTAGAAGACTGATATGATGGAATTATTGCCGTAAGACCTTACTTTTGCGGCCTGAAAAAGTCGAAAATGTCAAATAGGTCATATCGGTTAAAATGAAGACTCCGATTTGACAGATATGACATTCAAATCAGTGGTTAAAAATAAACTATGGCAGGTCAACTTAAAGAAGTCCGTAACCGGATCAAATCGGTACAAAGCACCCAGCAGATCACCAAGGCAATGAAGATGGTGAGCGCTGCCAAACTCCGCCGTGCCCAGGATTCGATCATCCAGATGCGTCCTTATGCAAAGAAGTTACAGGAATTATTGAGCAATATTGTCAGCAACAGCGGGGGCGGAACCGGTATGTCTTTAGCTGCTGAAAGACCTGTTGAAAAAGTTTTGATGATCGTGATCACGAGCGACCGGGGTTTATGCGGGGCATTTAATGCCAATATTATTAAACTGGCAAAAGCAACTATACAACAGAAATATCAAAGTCAGCAAAAAAACGGGAATGTTACGATCTGGGCTATTGGTAAAAAGGGTTATGAGCATTTTGCAAAAAATAAATATCATGCCGACGCCACCTATAAAGATATTTTCCTGAACCTGAATTTTGAAAATGTGCAGAAGGCTGCGCAGGCCGCCATGAAAGCCTTTGAAGAAAAACAATTTGATGTGGTGGAATTGGTGTACAGCCAGTTTAAGAACGCGGCCACCCAGAAGTTTGAAGTGGAAAGATTCCTTCCTATTCCCAAAGCAGTAAATATGGCAGGAACCGCCAAAGCTGATTTTATTTATGACCCGGCCAAAGAAACATTGATCGCCGAACTGATGCCCAAGATCCTTAACACGCAATTATACAAAGCTGTTTTAGATTCCAATGCATCTGAACAGGGAGCCCGGATGACGGCCATGGATAAGGCGAGCGAGAATGCCAATGAAATGCTGCGTGTGTTGAAAATATCATACAACAGGGCCAGGCAGGCTGCGATTACGACTGAGCTTACTGAAATTGTAAGTGGTGCAGCTGCATTACAAGGATAGTGCACGGACTTTTTTACAAGAATGTTAATAAATCTGTTTCTATCTTCCTTTTAGTAATATTAATTTCGTTCTAACCGTTTTGAAATAACACCATGGAAGTATCTGAATTGATTCCGCATATTGAAGCACTTATTTTTGCCAGTGAACGTCCCGTAACTACTCTTGAAATTTCAGAATTGCTTAATAATATACCAGGGTTTGAAAATGATAAGATCAATCTTGACCAGGTAGAAGCGGCAATCACTGGCATCACCGAAAAATACAGCGCCGATTTTTATCCTTTTGAAGTAAAACAAACCGGTGGCGGATGGCAGTTCCTCACAAGGCCCGCATTTCATAAAACAGTAGCCCAGCTCAACGGCGATAAATTCCTGAAAAGATTGTCCGCCGCTTCGCTGGAAACCCTGGCTATCATTGCCTACAAGCAACCCGTGACCAAAGGAGAGATCGAATCCATCCGGGGAGTAAGCTGCGATTATTCGGTACAGAAACTGCTGGAAAAAGAACTGATCATCATCAGCGGTCGCAATGAAAAAGCGCCTGGACAACCTTTATTGTATTCCACCTCCAAAAATTTCATGGATTATTTTGGAATCAATTCGGCCGATGAATTACCCAAAATAAAAGAAGTGATCACGGAGCAGGCAGAACCCACGGTATTAAAGAACACCTTGTTCGGAGAAGAAACAGGTACGGATGAACCGGAAGTTTTATCGGTAACTGAAACCGGTGAACTTATCGTCAACCTGACTCCCGGTCAGACGGGCGATAAACAAACGGAAGGAGAAGAAAGCTAACCCAACTCTATATAAACTATTGTACCCTGCGGCTCATTTCCATGAGCCGCTTTTTTTAAGGGTCGGGCTGTCGCTTGTGAGTTTGTTTGAAATATTTCACGCAAAGCCGCAAAGAGTAAATACAAAAGTCGCAAAGGCTCTTTGCGTCTTTTGTATAAAACTTAGCCCCGACTTAGTCGGGGTGAAATTGATCCCTTGCCGGCGGTGATGTTTTTGAATCCTGCCACCCCTTTTATTATCTTCGTTCCTATGCCAGTGCAATTATCCGGGGAGCAATTAGATCAGGCCGCCAGGGAGTTTGGAACACCGTTATATGTTTATCATGCTGAACGAATCAAAGAGCAGTATGAAAGATTATTAACGGCCTTCCGGGGTGTGGATGTAAAATTTTTTTATGCAGCCAAGGCGCTGACCAATATCAATATTTTGAAATACATTAAAAGCATCGGTTGTAATATCGATTGCAGTTCCATCAATGAAGCCAAACTGGCGGTAAGGGCCGGCTTTCTCCCGCAAAACATTTTATATACATCCAATAATATTGCCTTTGAAGAAATAGAGGAAGCGCAGCGGATGGGCATTCACATAAACATTGACAGTATTTCCAATTTGAGAAAATTCGGTGAAAGATTCGGGCATCATTACCCGGTCGGTATCCGGTTGCGGCCCAATATCATGGCGGGGGGAAATCTGAAAATCTCAACGGGTCATGCTGCGAGTAAGTTTGGAGTGCCATTGGAAAATATTGAAGAAGTTCTGCAGGTACAAAAGGAAACCAATTTATACATCCGCACTTTGCATATTCATACCGGCAGCGATATCAAAGATGTGGTGGTGTTTGCCAAAGGCATTGAAGTGTTATTTGAAGTGGCAGAACATTTCCCTGAACTGGAAGTGATTGACCTTGGAGGAGGAATCAAAGTCCCTTATCAGCCCGGGGAAAAAGGAACTGATATTGAATGGCTGGGAAAAAAAGTAAAAGAAGAATTTGAGTGGTTTGAAAAAAAATATGCACGGCACCTGCAGGTTTGGTTTGAGCCGGGAAAATTTTTAGTAAGTGAAGCGGGTTATTTTATTACAAGGGTCAATGTGCTGAAGGAGTCGGGCGATATCACATTCGCCGGTGTGGACAGCGGGCTGAACCATTTTATCCGTCCTATGTTTTACGGGGCTTATCATGAAATTGAAAATATTTCCAACCCGTCGGGAGAAAAAAGAAAATATCATGTGGTCGGCAATATCTGCGAAACCGACACTTTTGCGGAGGATCGCTTGTTGCCGGAAATAAGAGAAGGTGATTACCTTGTTTTCCGGAATGCCGGGGCTTATGGTTTTGAAATGGCATCAACCTATAACTCACGGTTCCGTCCAGCCGAAGTGATGTGGAAAGAGAATCGCCTGCACCTGATTCGCAAACAGGACACAATGGAAGATCTTCTCCGGAACCAGGTCATAGGGAATTAATATCCGTTTAATTCGTGATCCTATTTACAACCCGTTGCCTCATCCTGGATTATTGGTTTTGGCAATTTCGGCGCAAAATAATTGATGTCATCCCTGTCGCGGTTCAATACGTCGAAGATATAATCAGCCACCGCCTGGGAAGTGGTTTCACAGTATTTGAAGAAAGACTCAAAAATCGCTGGCGCTGCAAAATGAATTGTTTCGCTGAAAATTTTATTTCCACCCTGGGCGATTCCACCACTCTGGCCTTCGAGCGTGACCAGCATATCCGTCTTATCACCGTTATACAAATAACTAAGCAGGACGCCGCCGGCTGATTCCGCATAATATTTTATGAAGAAAAGCACAACAGCAAATAAGGGTATTTTGGTCGGTTTGAATTTCCAGGGTGTCAGGTAATCCTTGATCTCCTGTTTCAATGAATTGTAAAAATCATCCCAGGTGAATCCATCCGCTTTTGAATCAAAATTCCATGCACGCACGGTATGTGTGGGGATATGGGTTTCGCCGAGGTATTCAAGTGATGGACTACCGGGACACATGCCATCAACAGCGCCTGACTCAATATCCATTCCGATCTTCCTTGCAAATTCGAGGAAAGGACTATAAGCTGCATCCCTCATTTTGATCACCATCCAGGCTACCGGTGAACCATAATGCGGGGTGCCTAGTGTAACAAGTTTATAAATATCTCCTTGTCCAAAATTATCTTTTCTGAAATAATCGGTTCCTTTTTTATCAGCAAAAAATTGTCTTGTTATCAGGCCACCCATACTATGACAGATAGCGGAAACTCTTGTGGCAGCGATCCTGCGCAACCGATAGGAATGGACGATCTCGTGGACGCCATTTTTTACCACATGACCCAGTTCAAAAAAATTGTGCGCGGCCAGTTTTTCGTAATCAATAAAGAAGGTTTCAAATTGACCATTATAATTAATAAAGGCTGATCCCCAGGTTTCCTTATTGGACCACATTCCATGGATCAATGCAACGGGTGGCTTTAGTAATGCCAGGTTGATCTCCTTTTCATAAGGCTTATCAGTACCCGGAAAATTGTAAACAGCCCGTAACTTAAATGTTTTGTTGTTCGCGGGTTCATAACCATAATTTAACGGAGGTGTGTAAAGTGCAAATCCAAAAATGCCGGCAGTGGTCTTCACCCATTGGATATTAATTTTGTCGCTTCCGCTGTAGGTTGGGATGGGTTCTCCAAGGCCCGGACTGAGGTAACCGATATTCCCCTGGCCCGAAATACTCAATTCTATATTTCCTGGGGGTGGTGCTTCCAGTCCAAAGAACTGGCAGCGGATCAGCAACATGCTCGCTCCGTCTGCTGTAGCTCCGACCCGTCCCTCTCCACCCGTTGACAGGTCATTCTTGTTGTCTGACATCGTGGCTTTCCATGTAATAGAAGCGGGGTTTGATTTATCCTCTGTTGCTTTGTAGAATGCCGGATTATTAAGATCCAATACCTGGACGATCATCGTACCTGCATGCTCCCTGAATGGAAATCTTTCATTTTCACAACTGACTCCTTCCGGCATCTCCAGGAAAGCATCTATCGTGTACAGTCCCTCTTCTTTTCCCAATTTGAACCGAATCCCTCCAATTGCATCATTGCCTTTCTTCTTAAGGTTAATACTCAATTCAGTTTCAGATTGGGTGGTCCCATTCATTAACAGGCCGCCTTTTTCTTTTGGCTGTGAACTAATTTTGAATTTTAGTTTTGCGCAACGAATGGGTAAAGAGCGGAATGTTAAGGAAAGGCTGTCAGGCAAGACCTTGTTGGGGAGTTCCGCTTGTTCGTCGCCTGTTTTTTCCAGGATTTCTGCAGGTAACATTTCAATTCCCCCAATTGATTTGCCCGAGATCATACTGGTGTCTAGCTGCAGACCTCTGAAAGTCAGTTTTTCACCATCCACGGTTACCTTGTATTTTCCACAGGGACAGAGCTCAGGTATTAATTCCATTTCAACAAGGAAATAGACGGGGTCATCCGTGTCTAAAACTATTCCTGTTCCGCTGATCAGGAAATCAATTTTTGCTGACAAGGGTTTATTCTTTTTCCCGATCAGCCGGTCCTTTCCACCAGAAGTATCAAGCTTGCCATTCTTATCCTTGTCCAGGTACACAGAAATGGAAAGGATGTCTTCCAGGGTCGTTGTCGGTTTTTTCTCTGCAAGCACATCAAGTGTTATTCCTTCCAGGATCAATGATTTGGGGGCTCCGGCTTTGCCACATTCGGCAATCTGGCTATTCAGGGAAATAGAAAAAGCATCGATAATTGTTTTTCTTTCCTTTTCATACAACTCCCATTTAACCAGGTCAGGTTTTTTCAAATCAACAAGTGAAACAGTGCCGGAACTTGTATCGACATTGTCAACAAGGCGCATTGCGAGAATATCTCTTTTGGTTGGTGCCGTATTATTAAAGAATGAATATAAGCCCCCACTGTACTCGCCACCACCGGCAAATGTCTTTGTGTCTGTTACTCTAAATGGCAGAGTTGTTGCTAAGTTGAAAGTGGCGTCGCTCCGGAAAAAACCGATCTGCTCAGTTTTCTTATACATGCAATAGGGTTCATTGGTCATGGGCATTTTAAAATGTTGGAAACAGGTAGTAGAACCCACTACCCAAAAAATATCGCCCCCAATAATTTCTGCATCGTGAATACCCTCCCAATACGTTTCATTGAGTTTTCCTTTTTTCGGTGGTTCGGGATAAGAGACGATTGTTGTAGTGGCTCTATTCTGATAAAGCACAACTTCTTCAAATTTTTCTATATTCTTACCTTCCCCTTTTTTCCTGACCTGCCACCAGATCGCTTTCCCATCCGCTACCTGCACACTTTGTTCTGCAACATAGGTGCCATTGCTGATCACTCTGCTTGTATCCCCATCGAAAAAACCGACCTGGGTATCATCAATATTTATGGCCGGTCCGGCTTTATAATATTGCCAGATAATATAGCCATTGCAGGCTTTAAAAAAGGGATTCCACAATTTTGAAATGACTGTACCCTTGTTGTTCGGAACCCAGGCATCAAAACTATAGATAAATTTTGGCGCAAACTTGCTGCCGGTATCAGCCATGTATATGGTAATCTTTGAACTATTAGGTCCAGACCGGTCTTCATGCATCCACACAATATGCTGCCCATCAAATTCAAAATACTTTATATGGGCATTTAGCGGAACGGCTAATCCTGTTGAAGCTTTGTCTTCATCATCATCGCCCAGGTTTGCTGTTTGTGAAGCATCAGAAGTAATTTTTTTCAGGGTCTTTGTTATATGCTGGTAGAGATACACATGTCCCGCTTTATCTCTGAATACAATATCGCCATTATGAATCCGCGGGTAGCCGCAATACACTTTGTCACTACCCAGTCCCATTTCTATTAGTGGTTTATAAATGGCCGGGTTATTGGTTATCTTAATTTCTTTAGTGCCATCATACAGAAAAACTTCATTACGGCTTCCGGCTTTTTTCATAAATGCAACCTTCCCGGTATTATCCAGGTCGGGCCAACCGGTAAATAGTGCCGATCCGGAATCTGCTATCAGTTTATTCGATCCGTTTTCAAAAAGATAAATAGATATGTGGTTCATCCCGGGGGTCTGTTTGCTGTATTCAAACCAGAGGATCCTGTTGTTCTTAACAACAGGACGGGATGTAAATTTGTTTTGGGTAACGTTTATCAGATCCTGTGCAGACAGGAATTGTGATCCGAGCAGGCAGAAAATACAACCTGCAAGAAATGATTTTTTCATAACAGGTATTTTTGGTATTAGCTATAGAAAGTTAGCCTAATAATTCTTATTGACAAATAATTATCCTGCTTTTGTATCTGATGATTGTTACTTAGTCGATTATGGCTTAACGTTCTGAGATTTACAGGAGTGATTTAACCGTAATGATGGTTGTTGTCTTCGATGTGACCGGCAAATTACCAAAGGCAGATTCCGTGGTGCCGGCAGATTCCGTGTTCATTGTTTTCTCCCGGATGATACCCGTGATCTTATCGAGGATGATCTTCCCGGTTGACTTATTGTTCATGGTGGTGGTGGTCTCTGTCCCCATCATCGTGGCTTTGGTGACGGTGACCGAACTGGCAGCAAAATCCACGATGATCGTTGTATCAGTAATATCAGAGAGTGCGTAGGCTGCATTGAATTTTCCATTTTCATTTTCCGTGGTCTCGGTCCAGGTACTTCCTTTGCCTGTAACGCTGTCGGGCAGCACTTTGAAAAAACTGCCATTGCCTTTTTTTGGAGGTTGCACGAGGTCGATCACGTCTTTCAACAGGCTGCTGAGGATGGCCATCTGGTTTTCCGTTTCGGCAAACTGAATTTTTTCCGGCAGGGTCATCATCGTATTCCCGGCATTGTCAATGATCATATCATAGGATTTCTCCAGCATTTCTTTCATGGGTTTGCCAAAGGGTCCGTTCATATCTTTTTCTTCATTGGAATCAAATGATCTTTTGGGGCCCATTCCTTCAAATGAAAACCGGACACGATCCAGGCGGTGATGCAGGGTGCTGTTATCTTCCGTGCTGTTGGTTACCCGGTAGGAGTGATTGCCGGTCGCATCCACATTAAAATCAATAGATTGGTCCCCTGCCTGCTGAATAACCGATGTTTTAACCTGCAAGGTGATATCCAGTATTTGGCCCTGGTCCAGTTTTATTTTACCGGAAACAGGCTGGCAGTATGAAGAGGAGATGATGAAAAGCCCCGAAAAAAGTACAAGCAGGAAACGCCGCATAAAAAATTTTGATTGATCAACACCAAAATTGACGATTCTTACTCACAATCGTTGCAGAAGTTTTAAAATAATTATTTCATATGCCATTTTTAGTCTCCTCAATTCATCTGAACTTCCTATATTTATTTATCATTCATAACAAAAAAATTATTTATGCCTATCCGAATGACCGACGATCCCGTGGATCCGAACCAACAGGATGATGATGGTGGCGGTGGTGGAAGAAGAGGGCCCAATTTTCCTGGTGGCGGCGGTGGTGGTATCATGTCTTTTTTGCCCATGTTGCTGGGGCTGTTTAAAGGCAAAGGAATTTTTCTGCTGCTGATCTTAGGGGTCGGGGCATTTTTTCTTTTCAGAAGCGGGATTTGCACGCCGGCAACGGTTCAAAAATTATTTTCCCAAAGCGGGTACAATTTTGATCCCGCACAATTCAACAAAGCTTCCGTGTATGAAGGCCAGGAAGAAGACGAAGGAAAAAATCCTTTGCCGGAGGCAGTATCATTGCTGCGCTTTGCCCCGCAACGCGGCAACCAGGGACAACAGGGTAGTTGTGTGGCCTGGAGCAGCGCCTATGCCGCAAGAACCATACTGGAAACCTCATCCACCGGCGTGAATCCTGAACAAATAAAATTCAGTCCTTCTTTTTTATATAACCAGATCGGCCTGGAAGGTTGTGAAGGTTCTTATATACAGCGGGCCATGGAACATATGTCAAAGCAGGGTGCTTTGCCTTTAAACCAGTTTCCATACACCGACCAGGAATGTGAAACACAACCAAGCAGTGAACAGATCCGTGAAGCGGGCCAATATAAAATTCATGGATTTACCCGGCTCACGGATGGAGATAATATTAATTCTATTAATGTACGTGCCGTAAAAGAACATCTGGCCAAAGATGCCCCGGTTGTTATTGGTATGATGGTCGGCCAGAGTTTTATGCAGGATATGATGGGACGTGAATTATGGGAGCCGGGCGAAATGGATGCATCCGGTATGGGACAGGGAGGGCATGCCATGTGTGTGATCGGTTATGATGACCGGAAATTCGGAGGCGCTTTCCAGATCATGAATAGCTGGGGACCCGAATGGGGTAAAGATGGAATAGGCTGGGTGAAATACGGTGATTTTAAGAATTATGTTCGGGAAGCTTATGGCCTGGATCCCATGCCCAAAAGAGGAAAAATGTCCAACATACCGTTGGAGTGTACAATTGGCCTTGTCAATAATAACGGGGGAAAAAATATTCCATTACGGGTTGTTCCCGGAAGAAATATGTTCCAGACTGTTTCTCCCATTTCACCAGGGACACGATTTAAAATGTCCATACAGAATGCTACCGAATGTTACATTTATATTTTCGGACAGGAAACTGACGGCAGCAGTTATGTTTTATTCCCTTACCTTAAACCGGGTGAATCGGTTTCAAAACATTCACCCTATTGCGGCATTACCGGTTATCGTTTATTTCCCAAAGCACAGTCGATGGAAGCGGATAGCCTGGGCAACCGGGATTTTATTGCCATCGTGGTCAGTAAGGATGAACTGGATTATAACCAGCTCAACCAGTCGATCAGCCGGAGCAGCCAGCGTGATTACCTGGGAAAAGTCAATGAGGCCTTGCAAAGCATACTGATCCGTTCAGCCCGGTTTAATAATACGAATGACGGAACCATTTATTTCAACGTGGATGCCAATGATAATAAAGCGGTAGCTTGTGTGGTGGCTATTGACAAACAGTAGAAACGGGAATAAGAAATTAAGAACCTGCCTGCCGGCAGGCAGGTAAGAAATGAAAAATAAGAAAGTGGGCTTCGTAGAAAATGATAAATTAATAGATAAGCAGGCATGAATAAAATAAATATATGGATTTAAAAAGATTATTGCTGTTATCTTTTATTTATTGTTCCGGTGTACAGGTTTTTTCACAGGACCTTACGAAATTCAAATTGTATCACCCGGAAGAAAATGCCAAACAGGGAATTGCAAAAGCGGTGAAGGAAGCAAAAGATGCGGGCAAGCATGTTTTTATAGAAATAGGGGGAAACTGGTGCATCTGGTGTGCCCGGTTCAATGATTTCGTGCATAACGACCATTCAATAGACTCTTTGATCAGCAGCAATTACGTGGTATATCATTTGAATTACAGTAAGGAAAATAAAAACACAGAACTGCTGGCCAGATACGGGTATCCCCAGCGTTTTGGCTTCCCTGTTTTTCTTATCCTCGATGGAAAAGGTGATCTGCTGCATACACAAACATCCTGGTATCTTGAAGAAGGAAAGAGTTATGATAAAGAAAAAGTGATGGCTTTTTTTTCAGACTGGAGCAAAAAAGCATTGGATCCTGCACAATACAAAGAAGAATAATGAATCCCCACGCACAGGCTTTTATCAAACTGGTGAAGCATCCTGTTAAGTTCAGGGTATTCCTGTTTACCAAATTACCGGCTGCTTATTTTTCCGGGGTGAGGGTGCGGGAACTGGATGAGCATAGAAGCCGTGTGTCGGTTCCTTACAAATGGTTTTCTCAAAATCCTTTTCGGTCCACGTATTTTGCCTGCCTGGCCATGGCGGCCGAAATGAGTACCGGTTTATTCGGATCCATGAACGTGTATAAACGCAAGCCGGAAGTTTCGATGCTGATCGTAAACCTGGAAGCTTCCTATTTTAAAAAAGCAACGGGAAGAACCCATTTTGTTTGTGAAGACGGAGCCTTGTTTCAAAAGGCAGTGGATGATTCGGTAACTACAGGCGAAGCAAAGACCGTAAAAGCAAGATCTGTTGGTAAGAATGAAAAGGGAGAAATCGTGGCAGATTTTTTTGTTACCTGGTCGTTTAAAGTAAAGAGCAAAAAAGCTTAGTGTAATTTTTTTCGGATCGAAAAATTTAATCCCCATCCTCCATCTCCATTCGGAACAAATGCGCTGAACCTGATTTCAGGTTCAAAGATCCAGGTCGGGGTAAGCTTGAAGTTCCTGGAGATACTTGCAGTAGAAATCAATTCAAACCTATCTGTTGTATAATCTTTGATCACAACACCTGATTCATTACGTCTTACTTTCCATCCTATGAAGTATTTAAGGACTGGCCCGATCGTGAAATTCAAAAAACGGGAATCAAACCGGTACAGCAGGGGCAAAAGAATGTTTCTTTCTTCGATTTCGATATGATAATAATAAGAGAAGGGTGGAATAAAAGGAAATACATTGGGCCGGATCTTATAATAGAGGCCCGTTTCAATCCCGCTTTTTCCCCCGAACCTGTAAATTGCCTGTGCGCCGATGCCCGGTGCATATTGATTGTCGAAGGTTAGCTCATTGATCAATTTACCTCCCAGTTGGAAGGATCCTTTTTGTCCGTAAATTCCGGAAAAAGAAACCAGGATGATTACGGATATTAAAAAAAATGATTTCTCTCTCATAACCGGAAGTTTCTTGCCGTCAAAACGCAGATTTGATTTGTATTATTGCTTAACTTCCGTTTTTATAATGATCATACTTAAAATAAACTCCAAAGACAGGGAATAAAAATTCACGTTTTGGAGTGGAGGAATTTTATGAAAATCGCATTTCACGGCGCGGCCAGAACGGTAACAGGATCCAAGCACCTGCTGACTTTGAAGAACGGGAAAAAAGTATTGCTGGACTGTGGTTTGTTCCAGGGGTTGGGTAAAGAAACGGATGTCCTCAACCGGGAATTTGGTTTTGAACCGGGAGAAGTGGATGTGATGATTTTATCTCATGCACATATTGATCATTGCGGTTTGATACCACGCCTGGTAAAGGAAGGATTCGGAGGAAAAATTTTTTGTACGCCGGCCACAAAGGACCTGACAGAAGTATTGCTGAAAGATTCGGCTGAGATACAGGAGGATGAAATCAAGTACCAGAATAAACGCCGGGCATCGGAAGGCCTTCCTTACCTGCAACCATTATATACACTGGAGGATTCAAAAATGGCGGCCGGACATTTAACGGAGCAGGGATATAATCAATGGTTCGATGTAACCGATGGCATGCAGGCTATGTACACCGATGCGGGACATATTATCGGGAGCACCTGTGTGCATGTGAGGGTAAATGAAGATGGCAAAGAAACCAGGCTCACTTTCAGCGGTGATGTGGGCCGCTACCGCGATGCGATCCTGAAATCGCCCGAACCATTTCCGCAGGCCGATTATATTGTACTTGAATCAACTTATGGTAACAGTTTGCATGATAACAATGTTACTACTCCCGATATGCTGCTTCGCTGGATCGAAAAAGCCTGCTTGCAGAAAAAAGGCAAACTTATCATGCCGGCTTTCAGTGTGGGCCGCACACAGGAACTCCTGTATTCACTGAATCAGCTCGAAGTGGAAAACCGCCTGCCGGAACTGGATTATTATGTGGACAGTCCCTTAAGTGTTGAAGCAACAGAAATAGTCAAACGTTATCCGCAGTATTTCAACAAAACCATTCAGCGGATCATGCGGTCGGATAAAGATCCGTTTGGATTCAAAGGACTGCGCTTTATCCAGACGGTTGAGCAATCCAAACAACTGAATTTTCAGAACGGGCCGATGGTCATCATCTCTGCCAGTGGCATGGGGGATGCGGGCCGGGTCAAACATCATATCAGCAACAATATTGAAAACAGCCGCAATACGATTTTACTCACAGGATATTGCGAGCCACATACCATCGGGGGAAGACTGATTGCAGGCGATAAGGAAATAAATATTTTTGGAGTGGAGCACGAAGTGCATGCCGAAGTGGGGGCCATCCGCAGTTTGAGCGCCCATGGAGATTACGAAGATCTCAGTCAATGGCTTTCCTGCCAGGATAGGCAACAGGTAAAACGGATATTCCTGGTGCATGGAGAATATGAAGTGCAGCAGCATTTTAAAGAAAGACTTATCAAAAAAGGATATCCGGATGTGGAGATACCCGAACAGCATTATGAGATCGGGTTGACATGATGATTTCCTGTTTGCTGTAAAGCCGCTGACAATTGCCTTCCTCTCTTCATCTTTTCTTTGTCAGCAAAAACAACCATGAAAAAAATTATTTTAATCTCATCCCTGGTGGTGATCCTCGGCGTGGCCACCTGGTTCCTGTTCTTTAAAGAACCCGATTTCAAAGCCACCAATGGCTTTCTTGTAAACGTGAATGATAAAGGAGTTATCATAGAGGGTTATGACCCGGTTGCCTATTTCACGGACCAAAAGGCAATACAGGGTACGG
>CAZQGZ010000036.1:0-23370 GCA_964592935.1 uncultured Chitinophaga sp.
GGAACACAAAGAACACGACGAAACACAAAGAACACAACGCAAATACAGCCTTGTAGCCAAGACGTTGTGTTCTTCGTGCGAACTTTGTGCCTGCCTGCCGGTAGGCAGGTTCGTTGTGCTCCTCTTTTTTTCGACTTTTGAGATACGCTCTTATCAAATTCAATTCAAGGCTCTACCAAACCCCGAAAAGACTGTGAAGAACAATTGATATTTTGTAGCTTTACATGCATACGATCCCAGTTGATCTGAATGTTCCGGAACCTGTGAAGTCAAAACATAAAAATTACAACCATGCAAGACGGAATGTTACATTATACCGAATCCCTGTTCAACAGCCATCTTTCATTCAGGCCGCTGGTAACCGCCCTGAAAAAAAATATCACGGAAGGAAATCCCGGTATGCAGAAATTGTACGGGAACGTGGTGAAACAATTTGAATCGCACCCCGCGCTGATGAACACGATCACCGATCTCTCCGTCATTGAACCGCATACCGAACTGATCCAGGAACTGCTGTCGGCCGTATTCCCTCCCACCACGGCCAATTACATGTACGGCGTTACCGTCCCGTTCAAATATCAAACCGTTTACGCATCGCCGTTATTTACCACCCTGCTGCTGAAACCCGGCACCCGGGAGATCCATATTCCCGGCCACGAGATCAACGAAAGCATTAACCGGGAAAAACTGCATTTTGCCTACGGGCTGGTCCTGAAAAAATACCTGGGATACAACAGCCCCGAAACCAGCCGTTCCGTTTATCCTTTTCATGATAATAAAACCGGCCTGACCCGCTATATGGAAATGCGTATCGACGGCCGGTTTATTGACGTGAACCCCCTGGGAGAAATGCCGGACATGCCGAAATCCATTATTAATCATCATACCAACAGCATCATGTCCATCACCGAACTGATGGAACATGTGCCGCTTGACCAGTTTGTCTTTGAAGGCGTGTCGGTGATCCGGGTGAATGACATGACCGAAGCGGAAGTGATCACAAAAATAAAAAACCGCCTGCTCGATATCGATGCTTTTTCCGATGCTACAGTCTATACCGAACTGGAAGGATATATTCAATGCCTCATCGGTCTCAAAGGACTGGTTATCGGCATCACTCCTTTCTTTAAAATAAACGGACACTATGTTTATTCAGACCTGCACAATACCAACAGCATCCTGTTCCGCCATTTTCATTCTACCGCTGATAAAGATGAGATAAGCGATTACTGCAAACTCTTGTTCCGGGACAATCACCGGCCGGTGTTGTATGAATCGCTGAACGACCAGCTATTGACCGATGTACAATGCCTCCAGCATTATTTTAAAGAAGGCGCCCGCAGTGTCATTCTTTGCCCGCTGAAAACGCAGAACGGGCTGATCGGTATTCTCGAGATCATTTCAAAAACAGCGGGACAGTTAAAACCGGTTCATGTCAGCAAGATCGAAGCGACCATACCCCTCTTCACCCTCGGTCTTGAAAAAAACCTGGAACAGCTCAACAGCCAGGTGGATACCGTTATCAAGAAAAAATTTACAGCCGTACAACCTGCTGTTGAATGGAGGTTCACCGAAGCAGCACTGAACTATATTGTAAATAAACATGTGAACCCGGATGCCAAGATCGAACGCATTGCATTCAGTAATGTACATCCGCTATATGGTTCCATCGATATCCGCAATTCCTCCACCGAAAGATCACAGTCCATCCAGGCCGATATCATTGAACAACTCGAGATGGCGCTGCAGGTGGTAAAGAAAGCCCAGGAAGAAATGTCCCTTCCGCTGTTGCAGGAGATTGAATTTAAAATTGAAAAACACATAACCGGCGCTACCGATGTGCTGCAGTCGGAAGAAGAACTGATCATCCATGATTTCATGCAGGGACAGGTGACATCCGTTTTCAACCACCTGCACAGTACACAACCTTCCCTGAAAAACGATATAGAACATTATTTCTCATCCCTGGATCCCCAGCTCGGGGTATTGTATCATCACCGCAAGGAATATGAACAAAGTATTTCCCGGATCAATGACACCCTGGCCCGTTTTATTGACAAGGAACAACTGGCTGCACAAAAAGTTTATCCGCATTATTTTGAACGCTTCATTACCGATGGTCTTGAATTCAATATTCACATGGGGCAATCCATCACGCCCCGTAAAAAATTTGATGAGATCTATTTACACAACATGAAGATGTGGCAACTGACGGTGCTGGCCAAAGCATCCCGCCTGACCCATCAGCTCGAAGAGGAATTAAGTCACCCGCTCCGCACCACGCAACTGATCCTCGTTCATGGACAGCCGCTTTCCATCAGCTTCCGGACCGAAGAAAGAAAATTTGATGTGGATGGTGCTTATAACACCCGCTATGAAATTGTAAAAAAACGAATTGATAAAGTCCGGATCAAAGAAACCAATGAGCGGCTTACCCAGCCGGGAAAAATAGCGGTAGTTTATTCGCAGGCCAAAGACGCTGCCGAATACATCGAATACATTGAGTTCCTGCAAAGCAAGAACCTGCTGAAACCCGGTATTGAAAAACATGACCTGGAAGAACTGCAGGGTGTGATCGGGCTAAAAGCCCTGCGGGTGGATGTGAACTATGATGATCTTTCCCCGGAGAAAAAAGTTGAACTGTCCAATACCACTTCGCAGCAATTACTGGGGAAATGATTTTTACTGCTTATCCGCGCTTAACAACCAACCTCCGCTGCATTCTTTCTGCCGGGGAATGGTTGGTCCTTATTGAAAGGAGAAAAAGACTCAATATATCAATACTCAACAAACAATTTTCAAGTTGTTCACGAACGTGAAAATTTGAAAATTGAGTCTTGTTTGTTGACATATTGAGTCTTTTTTTATTTAAAAAAAGCCCTCCCGACATGTATCACCGGGAGGGCTTGTTATTTCAACTCATTTCGTTTCTTGATTAAAACTTCCAGCCAAATCCAAACAGCGGTATGCTGTCTTCACTGGACACCGCATAGCTGATTGAAATAAGCAACTTGTTCATCGGGGCGATCCAGAAACCACCTCCAAAACCGGTCCCCATTTTAGAAACATTATCATTTTTAACCCATACCCTGCCCGCATCAACAAAGGCAAACATGCCGAATGATGCCGGGAACAAATACGTTTTCAGGTTGGCCAGTTTCAAACGAAGTTCAGTCTGGTTAAAAAATTTCGATCTGCCCGCAAACCTTTCCCTGCGGTAACCCCTGAGTTCTTGCTTGCTGCCAAGGTACTGGGCCTGGTAAAATTCAAAATTATCGCCCATGGTAACTCCGAAACCTGTGTGGTTTGCCCAAACCAGCCAGTTCTTGACAAGGCTTACATAAAATGAGAAATCAGTGTTCAATTGCGATACATTATCATAGCTCTTGTTGTTATTTCCCGACAGGTAACTGAATGAAGTGTTCCAGTTGAAACCCTTACCGGGCAATACGGGATTGTTACGGGTATCAATGTTCAGGTCCAGCTTTGCACCGAAATAGGATTGCCTTTTGTCGAAGACACCCTGGTTGAGTCCGCTCAGCGGATTCAATTCAACATTCCTGGCCTTATTGAACTTGTCGGTGGAATCGTAAGAATAAAACTGGAAAGTGGGGCCCACAGCAAACATTACTTTATTGGAAAAGCGATGCCTGATCTGCATGGTGATATCCCCGAGGTCATAACGGATCCGGTAATATCTGAACTTCCCTGTTTTTGTTTTATCATACACACTGTTCATGCCATACCCGAAGAAATTGGTCGTATTGTTGGGCCCTTTATAATCGATCTCGGAAATAATATCTGTTTTGTGACCAAATACACTGATGAACTCATTGTTATATGAAACCCGGGTAGCTTTGGTTGAAAAAGCATACAGGCCTTTAAACTGGTGAAATGATTTATAGGGTGATTTACGGAACCCGTGACTGACTATCTTGAAAGTGGGTCCCAGGTAAATTCCGTCATCGGGGTTAAAACCCAGTGTACCGAAAACAGAGAACAAAGGATATTTATAATTGGCCCAGTTATAAGAAGAATCTTTGTCTTTTGGCAACTTCTGCTTGAACGGAGTTTGTAAATTAACAATAGAATCATTTGCCATCTTGTTTCTGAATGACCCGGTCACGGTATTTTCCCCGTCTCTCCTGTCATATACGATCCCGCCGTTTGATTTGGTCGTGTTTTCAAACATATCTTTTCCGTCGCCGCCGATCATTCTTATTTTTATCCTGCTGTCTGAACCCTGTACCAAAAATTTATCCTCCCCGCCCTTTCCATACAACCTGATCTCGCGGGTTACGGCCGGATCAAATTTTCTTTCATACATCTTGTAGGATTTTTCACCTTCGCTATTGGTCTTATACACCTGTACCAGTACCGAACCATCGTCATTACGGGTAATTTCAAACAATTCTTTTTTATTGGAACCGCCGATGTCAACAGCCCCGGCAAGAAAACGATAATACTGCATCACTTCCGCAGTAATAAAGTTGCGGCGTTCTTTTAAGGTCTGGACGATAAAGCCGGAAGAAATATCGCGTATCTCACGGGGTTGTTGTGCCAGTGCATTTTCAATAACCGCATCCGTCATCAACGGAACAAATTTATCAACGGCCTGCTGCCAGTCCTGTTCGCTCAATTGATTCAGGAATACCCGGTCAAAATTCCGGGCCGCAAAATTAAAACGGGTAATATCATGCGCTTTTGCCTTAAACCCTTCCAGCTGTGGCACCAGCGATTTGCCTTTTATAAAACCCGGTAATATTCCCCGGTTGATATAAAAAGCCTGATCACGGTCCTTGGCCAGGGGGTAAAAAACTTTGCCCTTACCCTGGTCATATGCACCCCAGCTCCATTGTCCTTCGTGACGGTCGAGGTCCATGATGAACATGTCGAGGATACGAATCTTAAGCAGTGCGGCCTGGTCAACATCATTGTCATTATCCTTTTCCAATTTTTCTATCACATCATCCGAATTATATACTTTCTTAACGGAGTCGGGGTACCTGGCTTCATATAATGCCAGCATATTGGCAAAATCTTCCTTGTATTTTCCCAGGGCCGGATCATCGGGAATATAAACCAGTTTGACATCGTTGTGAGGTACACCCGCAGCTTTCGCAAGAACCGGGATAGATAAAGCCACATACGGATAAGAAGCAGAGATGCCGTCGGCGATCAGGTCGGCAGCCGCTTCACTTTGCAGGGTTGTATCCGGGAATGTTTTACTGGTTATGAATTTGGCAATGGAACGAAGCGTGTATTCCCTTCCATTGGGATCCTTAAGACGCAATGATTTGGTCTGCTTTCCACCTCCTTTTTTATCAGGTGTTAACCCGCCGTGTTCCTTCGACAACTGGATCAACGGAACAGTAATGGGTGTGTTCCATTCCTTGCGGTAATTGGATCCCATCCAGCTTATTCTGGATCGGCTGGTGTTAAAATTCCCACCGGCTGCAGTGGCCGAGTCACCCTTAATCTGGGCGTTAGCCGAATTACTTATTACTGATAACAGGAAAGAAAATACGAATAATAATAACATTCTCATGATTGCAGGTTTTTGGTTTAGCAAAAATCTTTTGGTCTCAATTTGAAAAGATACGATATTTTGAAAAATAAGCAAATTACCCGGAAATAATAATTAATAAGAAAAAAATGTTTTATTCAGGGGTTTGATATGCCCGAAATATTGATTCCGGTACATTTCATACATATTTGTTTACTTTGTCGCGTTTCGGGAAAAATATTTATGTAAATTGTAAACTTTCACGGGGCTTCATGACCGTGATTGGTGGTGCAGACGCTACAGTGCCTTTGCCGCTTTGACCATGCTTACATAAAAAAATTAAGGACATAACCAAGTTTTTATCAGGGGTGGGAATCAAAAAAAATATTGTATGGGCTTGTCTGTTCCTGGCGCAGCATGCATGTGTGCACGCTCAGCAGGACACGATCAGCCAGCGGATCATACTGATCGGTGATGCAGGACTGCTCACCAACGGAAGGCACCCGGTCGTGAGCGCTGTCCGGAATTTATTCACCTTAGATAAAAAAACAACTGTACTCTTTCTGGGCGACAATCTGTATGAAAAAGGTTTGCCGGGTGAAGAGTTCACCACCTACAAAGGTTACCGGGCGGTTTTGGATTCACAGGTTACGATTGCCGAAGGAAAAGATGCAAGAGTGTATATGATCCCGGGCAACCATGACTGGGAGAACGGTCACCGCGGTGGACTTACCACCATCACCCGGGAACAACAGTATGTTGAATTTCTCAACAAGGACCACGTAAAATTTCTGCCAATTGAAGGTTGCCCCGGGCCCGTTGCCGTTAACCTGGGAGATGATGTCACCCTCATCCTTTTTGACAGCCAGTGGTGGATACATCCCTTTGATAAACCCGGAATGGAATCCGACTGCGATTGCAAAACTAAAGACGAAGTGGTTGATAAAATAGCAGACCTCGCGTCAAAAAATGCAAAGAAACTGGTCATACTGGCCTGCCACCATCCTTTTAGAAGCAATGGCGTGCATGGTGGCTTCTTTACCCTGAAGCAGCATTTGTTCCCCTTTACTGATATCTCACCCGGTGCGTTCATACCCCTGCCTGTTATCGGCTCCATATACCCGATCGCCCGGAGTGTGTTTGGAACTCCCCAGGACCTCAAACATCCTGTTTATACAGAAATG
Source organism: uncultured Chitinophaga sp. (assembly GCA_964592935.1). GTDB lineage: Bacteria > Bacteroidota > Bacteroidia > Chitinophagales > Chitinophagaceae > JJ008. Next base: position 6,691 of record CAZQGZ010000036.1, read on the forward strand.
ATCAATGATATTTCGGCTGCCATCAAAAATGCAGCTCCGAACATCATTTTTACGGCCGGCCATGAACACAACCTGCAGCATATACTGGATGACAATTACAACTATATCGTCAGCGGAGGTGGTTGCAAACAACAACGTGTATCCACGGGCAAGAAAAGTCTTTTCACATCTCCCTCAAAGGGATTTGCCGTCCTGGATGTGTCGGTGAATAAGAATGTTTCTCTGACTTTTTATACGGTTGATGATAGTGTACGAAAAGTTTATACTGCATCCCTCCTTAATTTTTCGAAAATCCCCGACCGGTTCCTGGACTCTTCCAATTTCAGGGGTGATGATCCCTTTGTGAAATACAAGGATACTATTTCAAGTCCGGCCAGCCAGAGTTTTAAACCTTTCAGCGGATTAAGAAAAGTTTTCATGGGTCAGAATTACCGGCCCGAATGGTCAGTTCCCGTCAATATGAAAGTGTTTAGCCTCAAAAAAAGCGGGTTGATCATTGAAAGCCTCGGAGGCGGAAGACATACAAAATCACTGACCCTGGCTGATACGATCCAAAAGAAGAAATGGGTTCTCCGAACCGTGGATAAAAGCAAGACCGAAGCGATACCAACCAATTTCCAGGGTGATATTTCCTCCGATATTATAAAGGACCTGAATTCAGCCTCGCACCCTTACGGGGCACTGGTGGTTCCTGACCTTGCGAAACCTTTGAACATTACGGTTGCACATCCCGAATTATTTTATGTACCCGATGATCCTTCATTTGGATTTTACAGGAAATTATTTGCCGGTAAAGTTTGCATGCTCGAAGAAAAAGATCCTGCACTTTATAAGATCAGTGCAAAAAGCACCGCAACCGTATTTAAAAAAATGGTGGACGAAAATGATTACAGGCCCAACCAGCCTGCAGTATTGAAAGCAAGACTTTTGGATATGCTGATTGGAGACTGGGACCGGCATTTTGATCAATGGAAATGGATCGAAAGGGAAACACCAAATGGAATCATATACGATCCGGTTCCCAAAGACCGGGACCAGGCGCTGTTTTATTCTGACGGACTAATTACTAAACTGATCACCGGGAGGGCCATGCCTTTTTTAAAAGGATATCAAAATGATTTCCCGGATATGGACTGGCTCAATTATACTGCCCGGGATTTTGACCGCTTATTTCTGACAGAACCCAATGCCGGCGACTGGCAGCGATCCATTGCCAATATGAAGAACCTGCTGACTGATTCTGTAATCAGGAATGCAGTGCACAAACTGCCCCCGGAAATTTTTGCCATCAACGGGGAAAAGATCATTCAGAAAATGATCAGCCGCCGCGATAACCTTCCCAAAAGAGGAATGGATTATTATGACTTTATTTCCAAAAAAGTGAATGTGGTAGGAAGTAACAGGAAAGAATATTTCAAAGTCAGCAATACAGCCGAAGGATTACAGGTCAGGGTATATGCAAGGGAAAAAGGAAATGACACGAGTTTGATCATGTATAACCGAGTTTTCAATCCGTCTGTCACCAAAGAGATCAGGTTGTTTGGTCTTAATGATGATGATGTTTTTGATATAGACACAACCGCTTCGTCGCGGATCAAACTCCGGATCATCGGCGGACAGGGCAATGATACGTTTGATATCCGCGGCAAGGTAGAAAACCTGTTATACGATCTGAATGCCGATGGTAAATTCAGCGGCAACCTGATCAAAAACCAAAGCCATACCAAGAACCGTTTTTCAAAGGACCCCCCTGTAAATGAAAATACCATCACAGGTTTTACGTACAACACAAGCAGGTTCCCGGAAGCATTTTTCAGTTATAATTCCGATGACGGCGCACTGGTCGGAATGGGTTTTTCAAAAACAACTTTTGGTTTCAGGAACCTGCCTTATGCATCCGATCAGAAATTTGCCGCGCTTTATTCCATGAGAGGGGCCTACCAGTTATATTACCGCGGCGAATTCAACCATGTCACCCGGAATGCGGATGTACTTATCCAGGCAAATCTTTTGCAACCGGCATTAAGAAACTTTTTCGGCCTGGGCAATAATACAAAGGCGAATCCGGACAAACCCTATGAATATTACCGGAACAGGTACCGTTCGTTTGAGATAGAAGCGCTTTGGCGTCACCGTTATTTTGACAAACTTCATCTCATGTTCGGTCCTTACTATTTCGGGTATTCCAGCAAGTTCAGCGAGAACACCGGTAATGTACTCACAAAACCCCGGCAGGTTGGACTTGATTCAGCCGATATTTTCAGCAATAAAGCATATCTCGGCGGCAAACTGGTGCTTCATATTGATAACAGGAACAATGAACTTTTTCCCAGCCGGGGAGTTCACTGGGATAATGAATTTATCGGGGTAGCCGGTTTAAGAAAAGGAAGCGATAATTTTTCAAGTTTTACTTCGAATATGTCGGTATTCGTAAGCCAGGGAGATCCACCGAAATTAATTGCGGTGTTCGGGGCGGGTTATGGTCATATTTTCAGTAAACAGTATGAATTTTTCCAGGCAATGGATATCGGTGCAGGAGATATGATCCATGGTTTCCGCAAGAACCGTTATGCCGGCACTTCCGCTGCTTATGCCAGCCTTGAATTGAGAATGAAATTATTTGATGTTGATTCTTATATCCTGCCGGGGCCTTTCGGGCTCACGGTGTTTTCTGATATCGGCCGCGTTTGGCTGAAAGGAGAACATTCGAGGAAATGGCATGCCGCTGCGGGCGGGGGTTTTTATTATATCCCGTTTAACCAGTTTCTTGTTTCAGCAACCGCAGGATTTTCCGGGAAGGAACATATTCTCAGTTTTAATATAGGCACCAAAGTGGGCCTGTCCTTTTAATGGATAGCCGCAAGAATTAAGTTCCCTGTACTCCTGCTTCGAATAACCTTTGTTCCCTTCTTTTTGAATTTGATTTATCTTACAGGAACCAAATAATAAAATAAATTGGACTATCCTGTTAATAATAAAACCTCTTTGTTTTCAGGCCACCTGTTCTTATGGATCACCCTTTTTGTTTCATTGCTGATGTCATTGTTCGCAATGAACGCAGCTTTTTTTTCCGACCAGCCATTTGATCAGAGAATCTTTGACTGGCTTGCCCCTCATATCAATGCCGGCAGAACACGATTCATGTCATTCATTTCATTCGGTGGCAATACTTATTTTTTAGTGCCCGCCAACCTGCTGCTGTTATTTTATTTTATAATTAAAAAAAACAAATGGTGGGCTGTCCGGGTTGCCACTGTATCCTTAAGCAGCCTGGGACTGATGAGTCTTCTAAAAAATAGCATTCAGCGTCATCGTCCCGCCGACCCGCTGGTTGACGGAATTACCAATTACAGTTTCCCGAGCGGTCATGCTTTTATGAGTGTGGCTTTTTACGGTTTGCTGGCATACTGGGCAGCCACGGAAATAAAAAAGGGATTACTTCAACGAATGCTGATCATCTTCTGCATCATTTTTATTATGGCCATCGGTTTTACCCGCATTTACCTGCGCGTGCATTATGCAAGTGATGTGCTGGCGGGGCTGGGCATGGGAACGGCCTGGCTTATCTTGTCCCTGGCGATTATTGATAAAATAAAGAAAGGATATTTTGAAAAAAGAAAATAATGGCAATGCATGGTTCTCAAAAAGACTCAATAAGTCAACACCCAACAATCAAGACTCAAGTAATAGTTATTTTTTATAAATAAATTTCAGAATGGTTGCAATGCCCTCACCGCCTTCGTTGGAAATATACAGGTCGCCGTTCGGGGCAAAGGTCATTCCTTCCGGTTGATTATACATGACAGGATCCAGCCGGAAAACCTGTTCTATCTTCCCGTTCTTATCGGCAATGGCCAATAATTTCCCGACCGAAGCAACAATATATAATTTACCATTAGCCGGGTTAATACCGGCTGCCGAAGGTTTGAATTCTGCTTTTTCATCACCCAGCATTTTGCGGATATCACCGATCTGGATGATATAAGCAGGTTCCGGATCAAACGTACTGGTGACGAGATCAAACCGGTAAGCCATCCGGATCTCGTCTTTCTCATGATTGCATTGCTTGCAAAGCATGATCAGGGAATGACTGGCCGCATCGGCATACATGGTTTCAAATTCATTCTTGGCTCCTTCCAGTACAAATTCCGTTGTTTTGAATGAGCTGTCTTTGGTGTCAACCCGTACAATGGTGCCCGTACTCACCAGCATGTAAATGGCCGTATCCGTATACACGATATCTTCATAATCTCCCTTGCCCCCGAATTTTATTTTACTGATATTGTCATTTTTGTTTTTGAAATCCAGCGTGAAAATGTTTCCTTTCTCATCGTTTTCCGCAAGCATCAGGTCCTTGCCGGGTATCCAGGCCATGCCCGAGATCTCATGCAGGTGATCGCCGAGTTCCATCTTTTCATCCGGCTTTGAAAAATTATATCCGGCTTTGGCATACCGGGCGCTGTCGCTGGTGCCCGGGATAAAAGGAAATTTCAACAGGGTGGGTTTCGAGGTTTTGGCTTCATTGGTAATATACATATCGCCTTTATTGGAAAAGGCAATTCCTTCGGGTTGCGGGAAAAGTTTGGGTGAAAGTTTATACACTGAATCCACGTTCCCGTCGAGGTCAGCTATGACCAGCTGGTTGCTCGCTGATGAAAGAATAAATAATTTCTGAAGGATGGGATGAATAGCAGCCGCCGAAGGCTGCAGTTTTGAAGTTTTGAAGGGCGAAAGGGCAGCCACTTTTGCAGCGTTGATCGTATACAATGGTTTGCTGTCAAAACCGATCGAATCAGGATAAAAGGCAAATGCGCTTACCGATTTTTCATCATCTGTTTTGCAATTCTTGCAAATAATGACCAGGGCATGACGGCCGGGGTCAGCATACATGGTTTCAAAATCATTGGTGCCTGACAGGGCGATCTTCCCCGCTTCCACTCCATAAGATTTACCCGAACTGTCCTTGATAAATTTTGTTATCATACCATCACTCCTCAGTATAAAGATCTCCCCATTCAGAATCGCCACATCTTCATAATCGCCATTATCCCCGAAAACCGGCTGATCGGGGCTCAGCCTCCCGTCTTTATCCAGGGAATACAGTTTACCCGAAGCATCACTGATGGCCAGGAAAACATTGTTTTTCGGATCGTAGGCAATCCCGGATATTTCCCGGAGCTTATCCAGGTCTAATTTATAGCTGACAACATTTGAAAATTTATAGTGCGGGGGAGATTTTAAAACAACTGTTTTGGAGCGGCAGGACATAATTACCAGGGCGGGTAATAAAGACAGCAGAGCCAACCGAACCGGAAAATTTAAAAATTTCATTCTTCTTATTTTGTTTAAATTTATCAAAAGTTATCTTTATAGCATGACCGAAAACCAATTATTGATTTTACAGGACGCCCGGACACAGGTAACCGACCTGCTAACACACAAACTTAGTAAAGATATAAAGTTTCACACCCTTCAACATACGCAGGAGGTGGTGGCAGCCTGTGAAAAGCTTGCAGAATCCTTACAGATACCCGATGATGACCGTTTTGCCCTGGCTATTGCAGCCTGGTTTCATGATACCGGGTATACCGGCGGGGAAGCAAAGGGTCATGAATCGGTAAGTATTGAAATAGCCACCGGGTTTTTGAATGCACATAGCGCCGTCGAGGAACTTAAAAACAAGGTGATCGGTTGTATCAATGCTACAAGAATTCCGCAAAGCCCGGTGAATACGATCGAAAGGATCATCTGTGATGCGGATCTTTTTCACCTGGGTACTGATGATTTCAAAGAGAAAAGCCGTTTGCTCCGGGAGGAGCTGATTGAATTCGGGGGAAAGGATATATCAAAAAAAGACTGGCGGAAAATCAATATCCGTTTCCTGGAAGGACATTCTTATTTTACCCCCTATGCAAAAGAAAAACTGCAACCGGTCATCGAAAAACACCTGGCCAGATTAAAAGAAAAAAATAATGAAGAAATGAAACCCGATAAAAAAGAAAAAGAAAAACACCGGGACCATGCTGAAATGAAACCCGAAAAGAAAGACAAGGATGATAAAAAAGATAAGGGCAAGGGAATGGCCCTTACGCCTGAACAGGAGGAAGCCAAAAAGAAAAGAGATAAGGAAAAAGAAGCGGACCGCAGTATTGCCACCGTATTCCGTATCATGGCCCAAAGCCATACCGGTCTGAGCCAGATGGCCGATTCCAAAGCCAATATCCTGATCTCTGTCAATTCGATCATTCTTTCCATCATGATCGGTTCATTGTTTGATAAATTAAAAACAGATACCTACCTGCAGATCCCGGTAGGTGTGATCACCATCGTCTGCGTGGCTTCGATCATTTTCGGGATCCTGGCCACCCGGCCCAATGTTTCGCACGGAACATTCACCAAAGAGGATATTGCCAATAAAAAAACCAACCTCCTGTTTTTCGGGAACTTTCACAATATGAGCCTGGATGACTATAACTGGGGAATGATCGAAATGCTGAGCGACAAGGACTATATGAGCGCCAGCATGATCAAGGATAATTATTTCCTCGGGGTGGTGCTCGCCAAAAAATACCGCTACCTGCGTATTGCCTATAATATCTTTATGTATGGATTAATCGCCACGATCATTGCATTCGGCGTATCCTATATGCTGCCGGCTGCAACCGAAGTATACCAATGATAAAAATTGTCAAACCCTTTTATTACAGAATCCATTAAATCAAAAAAATGAAAAGAATAATAATTCTCCCTGCCCTGATCCTTCTGTACTCCTGCGGCAATTCAAAAAAAGACAAACCGGCTGCCGGGAATGATCAGCCCGTTGAGACCAATACCACCACAACGACTTCCACAACACCCACCACCCCGGAGAACATGGAACGTACTTCCGGCGCCAAATTCAGTATTGACGGAAAAGAGATCAGTGTTGGCGGTTCCCTGCTGGTGGGGAAAGACAAAAAGAAACTGAAACCCGGCAACGATTACCTCGTCATGCTTACGACCAACGGGGGACCCAACCAGGAAGGACTTATCCTGAATTTTTTAATGGACCTGAAACCGGGAACTTATCCCGTGGTTGGCATGTCGATGACCCGCGGACCCAGCGAATCCGGCGAAGTGTACGGAGGCATCATGGGTGGTGAAGAAAAATTGACCAATTATAACGTGACCATTACCGAATGCAAAGATCTTGGCAGCAATAACCTGGGCGGGCACAAATGGAGCATCACCGGCACCTTTGACAATCTCACCATACCGGCCATGGGCATCATGCTGATGGATAAAACCAAAAACCACCCGGCCGAAATCAAACTCGAAAAAGGAAGTTTCTACAACCTGACCTTTGATGACAACTGGGAGGAAATGATGGAAAAAGCGATGGATCAGATGAAGAAAAATAAATAAACAAAGGGAAAAAGTGAAAGGGGCTTATTCAGCCCTTTTTTTACTGCAACTAGTTGAATTCAATTCTTTCCTTCACATATCTCCGGAAAAAAAAATTACTTTAGTTTCTCCAATTGACAGGAAGAATGAATAATGATCCTGTTCAAAAAGATGATTATTATCATGCCTAAAGCTGATCAAAATCATTAATTACACTGATTTTCCTCGTCTATTTTTAATCAATAATAGACCGGGATATCTGATTTACAGCTTTTCGGTCACTATCCCCTTGTCCTTTCCTTTTGAAATGCATTTTTTTAACCGTCCTGGTTGAAAAGAATCCCCATATGTATTTTTTTTAATTGTTGATTATTATGAAAAAGTCTATTGTTTTTCTTTTTATTACCTCCTTATCTTTTTTAAGAATTGTCAATGCCCAGTTAGTACTGGAGCCATATTTCGAGCGGCTGGAGCCGGCACAGCCGGATATTATGTTTGGGGGTATGGCTGTTGCCCTCGCCGTGAATCCTTCAAATGATAATGAAGTTATTGCAGCAGCTCAAACAGGAGGCCTGTTTAAAACAACTGATCATAGTGCCAACTGGAACACATTATATAATTTTCCGGGGGGGCATTATGTAAATCATGTTCAATACGCCCCTATGAATTCTAATAATATCATTGCAGTCACATCATCCAACTTTTCATTTGGCTTCACTGATCGTGGAATATGGCTCAGCCGTGATGGAGGTGTTACATGGGAACAACCCCCATCGGGTATTCCTCCACCGTATATGCAAACGGGTGCTTCTTTTATGGGAAATTGCATCTCTACTTTTCCGGGAAGCCGAAGAATTATCGTTGGCACCAATATGGGATTAGCGATCAGCAATGATGACGGCATTACTTGGAATTATCAGGTTGTTCCGGGTAGTACAGTAAATTCTGCTGCTCTAATGAGAAATAATGTGATGCTGGTTTCCACTCCCCGTGGAATTTTTTACTGGAATGCTGCCGCTTCCGGGTGGGATCAGGCTCAATTCGCCAGAATACGTTTTGATGGTATCAGGCCTATACCATTTTTGGCAAATATTGTCCCGGCATTTTTGTCTGACCGGATGGCCAGTCATAACTCTTTTTATGTGCCGCCCCCACAATTATTATCGGATGTTACGACTGCTAACCCGGTTTTTGTGGTGGGGTCTGATACAAAAATTTATTTTTCACGTGATGGCGGACAGCGTTGGGTAATAATTGATACTATACCCGGCGGCTTAATCAGAACTTCGAAGGGAACTCTATTTGTAAAAATGGTGAATGCAGGGGGAGGGCTTGATCTATATGCATCAAACTGTAATAAAATATGGAGAAAAAATTGTCCGCGAACAGGACCTGATTTTAACTATGATTTTTCCCATGGTTGGGAAGAATTAGGAATCGCCCATACCGATGTGGCAGATATGTGCCTGGACGGAACCGGCAATCCATGGCTGCTGGCCGGTGATGGTGGTATTCAAAAATTCCACAGAAATATTCTTTCGGGTGACAATTTTTCATTTGATGGAGGGGGCGGGAGCAGAAACGGATTTCAGGGATTACAAATTACGGAAATCAAGGGTATGTATATCAGCTCACGAAGAGAATATGATATGTATTTTGGTACGCAGGATAACGATTTATTTGCTTCAGAGAACAGGGGGAGAAACTGGATCGCAAATGTTTGTTGTGAAGGATTTTTCCTGGAACATGCCAGGCAAGTTGATGAAGAAACTGATGCACTGGTTGGGTCTACATACTGCGGTCCCTGTTCAAATTCTATAAGCCGGAGATTATTCAGGGACAGAAGAATAATTGAAACTCCAAGAATACCCAGAACTAATATATTCAGAAGCCCCACAAGCAGCCCATTAAAATATATAAATAAGAATAATTATCTCGTATTCTTTAATATTCCACAAGATACGCCCATTTTAAATCGCACAGATTATTATATTACCCGTAATTACTCTTCCCCGGATGTAGTTCCAAATTATGTCTGGGCTGCTTCTGCAGGTGGTGCTTTTACAAGAGGTATGCCGCATTTATGTAACACATCAGATGCTACGCGTTTTGTGCTTTACCATCCGTATAAAGAATCCTCCGATGCAGGGGGTGATACGGGGCCAATTCAACATGTGAAATTAATGAGAATAATGCTGGAAACACCGCCTGGCGGTTCCGGGGCATTATCAGATATTCGTTTTCCATCAAACACGAACCTGGGCAGCATTGGCGTTTCACCTACTGAATTTGCTAAATATGAAGTTTTTGCTGCAGACCCAGTGAATAACGAACACCTGATTGCCGCAGATGCTCTAAACCAAAGAGCTGTTGAAAGTTTTGATGGCGGAAACAACTGGAGTCTTATTCCCAGTCTAACACAACTTGCTACCGAGAATGGAAATAAACAATTCAGCATTGGTCGTTTTACTAATTTAAGCGCCATCGCTTTCAATCCCGATTATCCGGATTTGGTATTATCAGGCACAAAAGAATCCGGTATCTTCTATTCCTGGAACAGGGGAAGATCCTGGCAGAAGATCAGAGGATCTGAAGTCATACCTGAGGTCACCTCATTTTATTTTCAAAACAATAACACGGTTTGGGTATCCTCCTACGGTAGAGGGCTTTGGAAAATATTTTTTATTTACAGGCCGGCCCGAATACAATTAATAAACTTAATGAATTATTTCCTTCAATATCCTATATCAATTGGTGCATATTTCGACAATCAACGGCTCAACAATTGGGGTCCGTATGATCAAAAAAATAAAAAAGACGAAACGCCTGATCCTAAAGAAAAAAATATAGATCCTTCCGAAAAGAAAGAACCGGAACCAGAAGAAAAAAAACAGCCAAATCCAAAAGAAAAACCTGCTGACTCCTTTGTGAAGAATAATATTTTTTCTAATAAAGATTGGGATCAGTCCCTGGTCATTACAGACGGAACTATTGAAAGTGTTTTTAAGGAAGATAACAAAGTAACAGGTGTACAGTATTCTCCCAATGGCAGCGTCCTTTGGTTCACCGATTCCAAAGAAACAAAAGATCCATTCCCTGTCATAGAAAGAGATGAAAGATTCCATGCTGCCGGTAAAAAGATGGAATTGGTCAACGATTTGGCCTACCAGGGATACTCCATTTGCGGACTATTGTTGAACGGAAACCAACTTGTGGATATATTATACAGCAAGGAACCAATCCCCTTTCCTATTGAAAAAAAATACAATGATTATGTGCCCATTGGTGCAAAAGAGCTGGATGAAAAACTGGTTCCCCGGTTTACTATACAATCAGACCAGATGATGGCCGGCTATTGTTATGTTTTGCCCGGTGAAAAGCTCATGATTTCCGGAAATCGTTTTGACAGCCAGTCTCCAAATCTTATCCAGGTTTTCATTGACGGAGAACCATCCGATTTGTTCGGCAAAATCGATATTGATAAAAATGGTTTTTTCACCACATCGGCTTTAGCTGAATTACCAATGGGGCACCATTCTATTACAATAAAGCAATACAACGCAGAAAAAAAACTAATTGCTGAAACGGACGAATTCATTGTCATGCACCGGGATGATCACATGGATAGTCCAAAAAAGGGGAATTAATAAGCATAATCTAGTATTGAAAATGAATTTTTGTATTAAGAAAAAATACCATTTTTATAACCATAAACATTTCATCAACATGAAAAAATTAACCAGCCTGATTGCTTTCCTGTATACAGGAATGGCAATGGCGCAAAAATCAAATTTCCTGTCTTCCTCAAATGCCGGCCAAGTCACCAATGCAGTCCTATATGTATCTCCCGGTTTTAATGAAGGTTGTAACAATGCTGTTAAGCATTTCCAGTTCACGGCTTATATTACAACAGATGGTCCCTGCACAGTAAAATATGCATGGGACAGAAGTGACGGAGCCTCTGACAGCTATGCACCCCGGCTACTGGAGTTTACAACCGCAGGTACACAATCGGTCACAACTACCTGGGATCTCAGCCCAAGCTCTTTCGACGGATGGGAGTCACTTCGTATTATGGGGCCCAACAATTTTCAGAGCCAGAAAGCTCTTTTCAGGATCATTTGCTGCAATACCCCGGCAGCATCATCCAATCTTACACCCAATGCATTAAGCCTGCTTCAGTCTTTTCAGCAACTGGTTTCCCGAACGGGAACCCGGGTGTGCAATACTTCAGTGAATGCAATATGTGTCAGCAGTACGATGCCCGTTAATGGCTTCAGCTATAGTGTCCTTCCTGGCGAATTATCCTTTACATCCTTTTTCCTGCCAACTCCTGATGCCAATTATTTCCGTGTTATCTGGGGTGGGGCTCCCGGAAATTTTACTTATTACGGAGCCTGTCCTCCTGATCGTATTATTTTCCCGTTGGATCCTATTGCGCAAAACCATGTATTTGCTGCAAAACTGGTGAAGACAACTCAATATCAAACCCTGTCGCCTTCAGCAAGATTATTTCTCAACATTCCCAGCCTGCATCCGGCAGATATTATCAGTATTGAAAATCCCAGGCTTGAAGGGCGGGGCGGTTATATTGCAACCAATGAACCGGCTGGTTATAATAATGTATTCTCGAGTCTGGGAATCGTTGTAACAGCCAGGCTCAGAGGCGGCGAATCAGTGGATTGTTACCTGCTGAACAATTATGACGGAGCGGGCACATTAATCTGGAAAAGATCACTTGACTAAAAAATTGATTTCCTTACACAAAATAGATTTTAAATGAAAAAGATAATATTTCCCTTAATGCTGATTGCTTGTATGCCTTTGGTATTTTGTTACGCTCAAAAAGTTACCGTCCGCCAAAGTATGTATTCAGATATGCGATTGAATAAATTATTGGGAATTGATAACGACGACACTATTATTGATTATGTTTTATCACTCCGTATACAGGAACAGGAAATTATTCAGAAGGAAACAGAAAAACAAATCATGGAATATTACGGGAGCAAACTGAACACTGAAAATAAAGGAAAGGGGAGTTCATTACCTAGTGACTTTGATGGAGACAATGACGCAGACGGGCATAGAAGTATCAGTTCAGGAGGTGATGACTGCAATGACAATAATCCTTTTATTTATCCGGGTAATACTGAAATATGCGGTGTGATCCGGGTTATACAGATAGGAGGAATAAGACTTATAAATAATACTGCTTTGGCCGATGAAGACTGTGACCCGTGTACAGTTTCCAGCCAGGGATCGATGGGTGCAGGAGGAGATGGCGATAAAGACAGGGACGGCGATATTTCATGTAACTGTGCTAATTTCTGGAATAGTGATGTTTCTTTCAGGGAATGGTGTATTTCTCCGGGTGCTGATGAAAATGAAAGAAAATGGCATACCCTTGTAGCTACACCAATAAGTAATAATTCAACACCTGAAAGAAGTATTCGGATTTCAGGCGTTGACTGCGATGATAAGAATCCGGCTATTGGAAAAAATAGCCAGGTATGTCTGGGTGAAACTCAAATGGGAATTTGTATTGGAGGAGTATGGCAGGTAGTTAATTGCCGGAAATGTCAAAAACAACCCAATGGAACGGGTGTTGTTATTGAATGGTAAAAAAGGAATATAAAAGAAGCTATCTCCTTCCGGGGATAGCTTCTTGAAAATTCTTAAACCACTATTCTTTTTTTACTGTTGCCCCATACCACCGCCGCTTTCGGTACGCCTGGTCTCTTCTTCCACGGCCGACTTACGCTGGCGGGCCGCTTTTACCTGGCTGCTGCCAAAACGGTAACTGAAGTTTAATTTGTACTGCGGAATTTCCCCGTACCCGCTAAACGTACTGTACACACCGGTAAAATCGGACGTGCCTCCCCATTTCATGGTTCTGAAAACATCTGATACAACTGCTTTAACAGTTCCTTTCCCCTTGAATATTAATCTTTGTAATCCAAGATCCACCGTACCCATCGCCTTGGATTTTATCACTCCCTGCCAGACCGATGGAGAAATGAACAGCCCACTCAACTCCCCGGTCCAAACCTTGCCAAATTTGAAACTGTTCTGCATGTAAAACGTGTATGAAAATACTTTCAGGTCAACTTTCCGCTTCCCGGAACCATAATCAGCCTGGTAATGTGAATAGTTGGCATTGGTGGTGGCAAAAAAACTATACCACTTATACTGGAACGGGTAACTGATATTGAGGCTGACAATATCCTGTTTGGCCAGGTTCCTTTTTTGTAAAAATCCCTTGGTGCTTTCACCGGCAACGGTATCCGGTATTTGCGCAAAAATATCTTTCACAAAACTGTAATTCAGTTTGGTGGTCAGTTTATACTTGTAAATATTAGTCAGGCTGAAACTGTGGGTGTATTGCGGACGCAGGTCCGTATTACCCTTCATATAAGTATATTCATTCAGTTTGAATTCAAACGGGTTCAGGTCCTGGTATGCGGGCCTGTCGATGCGCCGGCTGTATGCGATCGTCCATTGTTTCATCGGGTTTTTATTGAACGTTAACGCAGCGCTGGGAAATAAATCAGTATAATTTCTTGTAAAAACGGAATCATAATTTTTCCAGGTGCTTCCGTTTTTTTTGAACCCGGTTGAATGGCCTGTTATGTTTGTATTCTCTGCCCTTACCCCAAACTGGAACATGATCCCTTTTTTCAATTGCTTGTTATAATTCACATACAGGGCATTGATGTTCTCCTTGTAATCGAAGCGGTTGCTCTTTGCCGTATCAAGTATTTTGCTGTTTGAATAAACATCGAAGCGCTGAAAATCATTGTCTGTTTTCACTAAACTGGACTTCCCTCCTATCCCCAGGCGCCCTCCTTTGTAGTTTTGTTCGTAATCGGTTTTCAATGAGTAGATATCAATATTTGTAGGTGACAGCATATTGTAGATAACCCGGTTGGTTTCCGTAATACCATCGGCGAGGTAATAATAATTGGGCTGGTATTGATCGGACCTGAGTTTGAAAAATCCATAGTCGGCATCAATGTTCAATTCGGTGCCGCCGGTAACAGCATAGCGGTAATTCAGGTTTGTATTTACATTTTTCCGGCTCATGTCATTACTATTGGTTGCTTTCAGGACCTTCACCAATTGGTGCGTGGGCATGTATGTAAAATACATGGGTCCGGCTGTGGTAATATCAATGTCAGCGATATTCCCGCTCACAACAACACCAATGGTGCTTTTTGCATTGATGAAATAGTCAAGCCCGCCTTTAAAGCCATGTGTGTTGTTTTTAAATCGGATATTATTTTTTTGGTCAAACAAAGTATCCAATTGCTCTTTGCGGGAATTCATTTGCATCAGGTTGTTACTATAGTTGTAATTATAATTACCAAAAACATTGATGCTTTTATTACGGTGGTTCAGGTTTAACCCGCCGTTGTATTTGGCATAAATGCCCTGCACATAACCGGCGCTCACCGATCCATTGGTACCAAATGATTTATTTTTCTTCAGTTTGATATTAATGATACCGGCATTACCTGCTGCTTCATATTTGGCGGAAGGGTTCGTGATGATCTCGATGGCTTCGATCTGGGCAGACTGCATGCTTTTTAAATAATTCGCCAGGTCGGAACCTGATAACGGGGTTGGCTTTCCATCAATATATATCTGCACCCCGTTTTTGCCTGCCAGGCTGATATTATCATCTTTATCGATCATGACACCGGGGGATCTGCGAATCAGCTCCAGCGCATCATTACCTACCGCATTGATGGTGCCTTCCACGTTCAGGATCATTTTATCAGCCTTCACTTCAATAACGGGTTTTTGAGTGGTCACGGTAACTCCCTGCAGGTTGGATGCCGCTTTAACCATTTGTATGGCCGGCACTTCCACATTTCCTTGCACAGTAAACAGTTTTGAATATTGCATGGTATAGCCAACATGCGAAACACTCACCAGGTAATTCCCTGATTCGGATTGAAAAGAAAAACGGCCATCTGTATTTGTCACAGACAACTTCACCACGGAAGAGTCTTTGGAACGAAGCAGGGAAACCGTTGTTTTTTCCATGCCTTTTCCTGCTTCATCTTTTACCGTCCCGGTAATTTTCTGGGCCTGAACTGCCGAAAAAGAAAGAACCAGGCCGGCAATAAGCACTAATAATTTTCTCATAATATATCCTTTTTTAAATAAAGTCCACAAAATTAACCTGTGTCATACAATTGTAAAAGTCATTACCGACCAAAGGTGCAAAAGATGCCATGAACGGTATTAATTTTCCGGCGAAATACAAATGGCAGCGCATTAAATGATAAAACCCGGAGTTTATGCCTGCAAACCTATATTCAGCATTTTCCCTTAGGTTTGCTAGTCAAAATCAATAAATATGAACTTTCCAGCCCATCTCCGGTACACAAAAGACCATGAATGGATCAGCCTCGAAGGCAATGTGGCCACCATTGGTATCACCGATTATGCCCAGCGTGAACTGGGGGATATTGTTTATGTTGAAGTAGAAACAATCGGCGAAAGCCTGGAAGCCGGAAGTGTATTCGGAACCGTGGAAGCCGTAAAAACGGTTTCTGATCTTTTCTTGCCGGTTGCCGGCACTGTTACCGAACTGAACCCGGCCCTCGCCAATTCCCCCGAGTCAGTCAACAATGATCCTTATGGTGCAGGCTGGATGGTGAAGATGACCGTCAATGATCCTGCGGATGTGGAAGCCTTGCTGGATGCGGCAGCCTATGAAGCCCTGGTGGGATAATTCTGATTTGAATTCAGTATGAATCCCTCGGGGTAAAAATAATTCCGGAAACATTATTAGTCCCTGGTATTTATTACAGTGGTTTGGTTTATGACCAGGCTTCACTTTGAATTTATTTTATCATTGAAAAAAATAAGACCTTCCTTAATTTACCCGCTTGCCTGGTTGATCCTTTCAATTATTTTATTGACATTGCCGGGTTCATCATTTCCAAAAAACGATTGGCTGGATAAGATCTGGCTCGATAAATGGGTGCATATCGGTATGTTTTCCATCCTGGTTGTATTATGGTGCTGGATCGCCGGGAACAAACATGCTTCCGGAAACCGGTTAAAAGTCATTTTTACCTGGATTGGCATTGCCTGTCTTTTTTATGGGATCGGGATGGAATTCGTACAAAAATATTTTATTAAGAACAGATCATTCGATACCGGGGATATTATCGCTGACGGAGTGGGTTCAGCCCTGGGTGTTTTCTTCAGCATGAAGAGGTTTCTAAAAAAATAGACCCCTGTAGAAACAGGGGTCGCAACCAAAACTAACTGCTTATG
>CAZQGZ010000037.1:0-23058 GCA_964592935.1 uncultured Chitinophaga sp.
CTCTCCCCCCCTCTCCGCCAGGAGAGGGGTGGGGGGTGAGGCCCAACTTTGGACCGATGAAGAACCAACCCCTGAAGAATTAAAAGTATTACATACTGCTATCAGAAAAATAGAAAGCGACACCGAAAGATTCAGTTTCAATACCGCCGTCAGCGCTTTTATGATCGCTGCCAACGAACTCACTGATCTGAAATGTCATAAAAGAAAAATACTGGAGCCACTTTTAATTCTTTTGGCTCCCTACGCACCGCACATTTCAGAAGAGTTATATGCGCAGCTACGCAAAACCCCCTCTCCGCCAGGAGAGGGTTGGGGTGATGCCTCTATTCTCAACGCTACTTATCCTGTCTTTGAAGAAAAATACATCAAAGAAACCACCAAAACCTATCCCGTCGCTATCAATGGTAAAACACGGACCGAACTCACGTTGTCACTGGATGCCACACAACAACAGGTCGAAGAAATAACTTTAAAGGACGATGTTGTTTTGAAATGGTTGGAGGGCAAACAACCTAAAAAGATCATTTATGTAAAAAACAAAATGATCAATGTTGTGGTCTGATGCTGACTGTACATCCATTTATTATGCATGAGGCCCGGGTCTTCTTTTTTTTTCAATAAATTTTATCACGGAACAATTTTTCATCCATCCGCTTGCCAATTGCCGGGACAGCCTGCTCTGCAAATTAATGGCCGGCAAAGGGTAAATTATTCAGTAAAACAGGGCGCTTTTCATGAAATATAATACTATAAACCCCCGGGTTTTACTTAGGCTGGCAGGGGTCGGTCTTACCGCCCGGTTTTAAAGCCAAATAATTTATTCCCAAAAATTGCTGCACTGAAAAAATATCATAACTTCCCACCCGGAAAACCCTCCGGCGAAGGGGGTGATTTTATTATTTATTCAACCAAACTGTGTTTATGAAGAAATTATACTTCTTGTTATTCCCGGTACTATTGTTAACGGGATATGCAGCTCAGAGCCAATGTAATTTTGCTTCTGCCTTTGGCACTGCCACCATCCCCGCCAATAATTCAATTGTTACCATCTCAACCTGCTCGTTTGCCGGTGAATATTCCACGATAAATGGAGCTGTGAATGGGCAGACACTCCGGTTCACCAGTAGTGTAGCTACTGACTGGATCACAGTTAGGTCCGGTACACCCGGAGGTCCTGTTCTTGCATTTGGACAAACTCCGCTCAGCTTTGCCAATACTTTTACGGGAACTGTGTATGCACATTGGTCAACCAATAATACCTGTGGCACACAAAGCACCTGCCGCACCACTACCGTGCAGTGTACCAGTTGCCCGCCGGTTAATGATCCCTGTTCAGGCGCTGTTACCATTAACTGTGCCCAAACCATAACCGGCACTACTGTAGGCGCAGCAGCAGATGCAGTTGGCATATGTAACGGGGTAAACTTAGGTACGGCTCCGGGAATCTGGTACACATTTGTGGGTAATGGCCAAAGTACAACCTTAAGTCTTTGCGGCTCCAGTTTCGATACTGAAATAGGATTATTTTCCGGCACCTGTGCGGGGTTAGTTTGTGTTACGGCTAATGATGATTTTTGCGGATTGCAGTCACAGATAACTTTTACTTCCACATTAGGCACAACCTATTATGTGCTGGTCACAGGTTTTGGCACAAACTCCGGCGCGTTTACATTAGCAAGGACCTGTGTATCTTCTATTCCAAACGAGAATTGTACCGGCGCTATAAATATTAATTGCGCCCAAACAATAACCGGCACAACTGTTGGAGCAACATCAGATGCCGTTGGAACCTGTGTCACACCTTTAAATACTGCACCCGGAATCTGGTACTCTATGGTAGGCACCGGTCAGCAAACAGTCCTAAGCCTTTGCGGATCTTCTTATGATACCAAGATCGGTGTGTTCTCAGGAACCTGTGCTTCGCTGGTTTGTGTAACCGGCAATGATGATTTCTGCGGATTACAGTCACAGGTAACTTTTCCTGCAGCACTTGGCACAACGTATTATATATTAGTCACCGGTTTCGGCACAAACTCCGGCGCATTTACATTAACCCGAACCTGTATTCCTGCCATTCCGAATGACCAATGTACCGGGGCTCTTCCAATTGCCTGTGGCGGATCCGTATCCGGCACAACCGTTGGTGCGACAATTGATGCTGTTGGTACATGTGTAACTCCACTAAATACTGCGCCCGGTGTATGGTACACTTTTGTAGGAAATGGAGCCAATAATACTTTATCCCTGTGCGGTGGTGCTACCTGGGATACTAAACTCGGTGTATTCAGCGGTACCTGCGCAGCGCTGGTATGTGTTACCGGTAATGATGATTTCTGCGCCTTGCAATCACAGGTCACTTTCCCCACAACATTAGGAACTACTTATTATGTATTGGTTACCGGTTTCAGTACAGCAACGGGAGCATTTACGTTAACAAGAACCAGTGCACCTCTTCCAAACGATGCTTGTACCGGCGCTATCAATATTAATTGCGGACAGACCATTACAGGATCTACTTCCTGCGGCGCTACGGTCGATGCTGTTGGTACCTGTGTTACGGCATTAAATACTGCTCCCGGACTCTGGTATCAGTTTGTCGGGGATGGTTCGCCAGTTACATTGAGTCTTTGCGGTTCTGCTTATGATACAAAAATCGGTGTGTTCACCGGTACCTGCGCTGCATTGGTTTGTGTTACCGGTAATGATGATTTCTGCGGATTACAATCACAGGTTACATTTAATACAAATGCCCTTTTCACTTATTATATACTTGTCACTGGGTTTGGAACTGCAACCGGAAACTTTACATTAACCCGGACCTGTGCGCCGGCCTGCGTCGGGGTACCATCACCCGGATCTATCACTCCAACAACTTCGGATGCATGTGTCGGTAATTCGGTAACATTAACATGCAGTGGTTATTCTGCGAGTTCAGGGCTTACTTTCCAATGGAGTTCTGCACCTGCAGCCGCAGGGCCTTATACAAATATTGCCGGTGCGAACAGTAATGTTTACACATTTGCCGCTCCGGCCACCACTACTTATTACAGGTGTACCGTAACTTGTTCCGTTGGTGGCGGTAATGGTACAACAGCACCTGTTGTGGTTAATGTGAGCAACATACAATTTACAAGCGCTGTTGCAACTCCATCCACTGTTTGTTCTCCGGGATCAGTAACCATAACCGGTACAGTAACAGGAGGACTTAATTTAGGAAACTATACATTTACATTAACTGGTGCAGGAACTATCGGAGCACCTGTTTATTCAGGACCCAATAACTCCAGTGTAAGCTTTAGCGTAACAAATATTCCTGCGGGTAACCAGGTGTATACATTAACTGCAACGGATCCTGTTCCTTGCTCTAAGAGTACAACAGTAAACGTTACAGTTAATCTTACTCCGGTTGTAACACTTTCACCGGCCAGTTCAACAATCTGTAATGGCGCTATAGTGCCAATCACCGGAACGGTTACTACCGGGGCAGGTACATATGTGTATAGCCCCATCACAGAATTATATACTGATGCAGGCGCAACGACTGCTTATACGGGAACAGCTCTTGCATCAGGTACAATAATTTACGCAAAACCAACTGTTACCAGGACCTATACAGCAACTGTAACAAGCGCACAGGGTTGCCCGAGTACAACCAATATTACAATTACTGTAAATCAATTACCGGCTATTGTAACACAACCTGTATCCCTTGCTGCTCCATTATGCCCCGGTTTCAATGTTACATATACGGTAACAGCTACCGGAACAGGTCTTACTTATCAATGGTACAGGGGTGTTTCTCCGACTGGTGTTCCACTGGTAGATGGCGGATTGCCAAACCTGTCATCGATTTCAGGGGCAACTACCAATGCATTAACGATAACCAATGCGGGACCTGCCAATGCGGGTAGTTATTATGTTGTGGTTTCAGGAATCTGTCCGCCACCGGTAACTTCTAATGCTGTGACGCTAGTTATAGCATCGGCTCCGGTAATATCCGCTCAGCCGGCCAATGCAACCATTTGCGCTATCGGGGGATCGGTTCCTGCACAGACAACAACGGTCTTTAGTGTTGCAACAACCGGCAGTGTGCCGGCACCTGTTCTTTTCCAATGGCAGGTAAGCACAAACGGAGGTGGAACATGGACTGACCTGGCTAATACTTCTTCCAATTCAAGTCCATTCTATAACAATGTATACACGAATGCATTGACGGTTGGTAATGCACCTCTTTCATTAAACGGAAATCAATACAGGTGTGTTGTTAAAAATATCTGCGGTCAGACCACAAATTCCAATGCGGCGACGCTAACTGTTAATGCTATTCCTGTTGTTGTTGCTGCAGATCTTTTCAACCAGCGGGTTTGTATAACAGATACATTGAAACCTCTGTCAGGTTCGCCCGTAGGTGGCGCCTGGTCAGGAATCGGGGTATCCGGATTTTATTTTGTACCACCGGTAACCGGTATAGGAACTTTTGTACTTACTTATACCTATACCAATAGTGTTGGTTGCACGGTCTTTGATACCACTACCGTCAAAGTACAGGATTGTCCTGAACGGCTCAGGCAACTGACTGATCCCGGTGCACTCACGATCTTCCCCAACCCGAATAACGGGAAGTTCAAAGTCAGGATGAACAGCACCCTGTATAATTATCTTGGCATGAAGGTCTATAACATGATCAGCCAGAATATGGTGGGCAATGCAGTGACCAACCCGGCTACTAATCGTGAAACGCTGGTCACACCAACTTATACGGGTCTTGTTTACGGAAGAGAGATCCCGATCGATCTTTCACACCTGGCAAACGGTGTATATCTTGTCGAGTTCTATTATGATGACGGAGTAAGGACTTCGAAAGAAGGTTTCCTGATCCTGATTCAGAAATAAGTTGACTGGTAAATGATTAGAATTAAAGACATCCCGGCTTCAGATGCCGGGATGTCTTTTTAATAAATATTGATGCATAAATTCAATGGGGTGGAATCAATGGAATTAATATCGTTGTTGAAAAACCATCAGCAGGACTTTGCCGGGGTTGTTCCTTTCGATCCAATAAAAGACAAAATAATTTCAGTTGATCTTTCACCGGCCAATAAGGAACTGACAGATGATGTCTTTGGCACCCTGGAATCCTTCATTGCTTATTTCAATAAAAAATTATTGGAGAATGGTGCCCGTTATGGGATCGGAGGGTATAATGAGTACCGGGCCGTTTACAGCAGGAGCAGGGTCTTTGATGGTAATGACAAGGATGAAGAACCAAGAAGACTGCATCTCGGAACCGATATCTGGGGCAAACCACATACGCCAGTAATGTCTCCTTTGGACGGGATCATTCACAGTTTTGCCTTTAATGATCAAGTTGGTGATTATGGTGTCACCATGATTCTTGCACATTCAATTGGTGGCATCAGCTTTTATTCGCTGTATGGTCATTTAAGCCTTAACTCCATTAAAAATTTACAGGAAGGCGACAGGATACGCAAGGGCGATGTGATCGCTGAATTTGGCATTCCCTTGGAGAATGGACATTGGCCTCCCCATCTTCATTTCCAGCTCATAAAAGATATCGGTGACCGGAAGGGTGATTACCCGGGTGTTTGTAAATTTTCTGAAAAAGAATATTATTTGGTCAATTGTCCTGATCCGGACCTCGTTCTTCAGCTCAATCAATATTTGTAAATTACATTTTCAGCAACTTAAATGCATGTGTCCATTGATTCCTGGTAAACCCGGGTATGCACCAAAGTATGCACAGGGGTTCAATGGCCCTGGCTGCTTCCACCCTTCCCATATCTTCCGTTTCCCAGCCAAAGGAAGTAAGGATCTCCGTCACCGTTCTTTTTGCTTTATCATCATTGCCGCAGATAAACATGGTAGGCTTTCCCCCGGGGAAACCGGGTTTGTACATAAAGGCATTGCCAACCGAATTAAATGCCTTGACTATTCTTGCATCCGGCAACAACTGCTGAATGCGTTCCATCAGTGAATTTTCCAGCGTGGTAAAAAATTTCAATACACCATTATCCGGGGGCACGGCGGCGATCGGGTTGGTGGCATCGATCACGGTCTTTTCAAAAAAATGTTCTTTGCCGGCCAATGTTATCGCATCTTCTGCAGCCAGGCCACTGATGGCCAGTACAATGATCTCACCAAACTGGGCTGTTTCCTGGAATGAACCCAGCAAACCACCGGTATTTTCCTCTTGCCAGTTTATCACTTCCTCTTTTGAAATGTTTCTAGTGCCAAGCATCACAGCATGTCCTTCCTGTAAAAAGGCAGATGCAAGCACCCGGCCAACAATACCGGATCCCAGGATTCCAATTTTCATAAAATCATTTTTGATGATTAATAATTAGCTTTACAAACCCGCATGAAATTTTTCATTCTGAATATACAGGGGCCTGTTGAAAAATTTCATCAAAGGTAACCGGCCTTTTAATTAACTGTTTAATTTCATAAAAAGATTACAACTAAAAATTCATGGCCAACCCGAATTTAAGCAGCGGCAAAGAATTACTGACGGCAGCGGACAGGGAATTTGAGAACAATATCCGGCCCGCGAAGATCGCTGAGTTTTCCGGCCAGGTTCAGATCATTGATAACCTGAAAATTTTTATCAAAGCTGCCAGAATGAGGGGAGAGGCACTGGATCATATTTTATTTCATGGACCGCCTGGCCTGGGAAAAACAACCCTGTCGAGAATTGTGGCCAATGAAATGGGTGTGAATATTAAAGAAACCTCCGGCCCTGTGATTGAAAAACCCGGCGACCTGGCCGGCTTGCTCACCAATCTCGAAGCCAATGATGTTTTATTTATTGACGAAATACACCGGCTCAGTACCGTTGTAGAAGAATATTTATATGCGGCCATGGAGGATTACCGCATCGACATCATGATCGACAGCGGGCCCAATGCCAGAAGCGTGCAGATCACCCTTAATCCTTTTACCCTCATCGGAGCCACTACAAGAAGCGGTTTGCTTACAGCGCCCCTGTTATCCCGCTTCGCCATCAAATCAAGACTGGAATATTATTCCTCTGAAGTGCTTCATACCATCATTCAACGATCTGCGGGGATTCTCGGAACAAGTATTTCATCAGAATCTGTTCATGAGATCAGCCGCAGAAGCCGCGGTACACCCCGTATCGCCAATGGCTTGCTGAGAAGGGTAAGGGATTTTGCACAGGTATTGAATGACGGAGAGATCGATCTTGGCATAACACAACATGCATTAAAAGCATTAAATGTGGATGAACATGGCCTGGATGATATGGATAACCGCATCCTTTCCACCATCATTGATAAATTCAAGGGTGGCCCGGTGGGTATTACAACAATAGCTACAGCGGTTGGCGAAGAGACCGGCACCATTGAAGAAGTGTATGAGCCATTTTTAATACAGGAAGGTTTTTTGCAACGCACGCCAAGAGGGAGAGAGGCAACAGCAAAAGCGTATGAACACCTGGGGAAAAAGAAGTCTGACAACCCGGGCACATTATTTCCATGAAAAAATGAGTGTCTTATTGATAGACACCCATTTCCACATTTTCACATTTTCACATTATTCCTGCACCACCAGCCTGAATCCATTGCCGTGTATATTCACGATCTCGATCTTCTCATCATCTTTTAGATATTTGCGGAGTTTGGCTATATACACATCCATGCTGCGGCCATTGAAATAAGTATCGCTGCCCCATATTTTTTTCAGGGCGGCCTCCCGGGGCAACAGGTCGTTCAGGTGTTCGGCCAGCATTTTCAGCAATTCATTTTCCTTGGGAGACAATGTTTGGGTGATACCGCTATGTATTAGCTGGCGGAGCCGGGGATTGAAGTGGTAGGTGGACAGGTCAAATTCCTTGTTCTCACTTTCCCTGTTTTGTTCCTCGTTTCTTTTCAGGATCGCTTTTATCTTCAGCAGCAATACTTCGCTGTCGAAAGGTTTGGTGATATAATCATCGGCGCCCAGTTTATAGCCCTGGATCACATCTTCCTTCATCGTTTTAGCACTGAGAAAGAAAAGAGGAATGTCCGGATCCACATCCCGGATCTCTTCGGCCAGGGTAAACCCGTCCATATTGGGCATCATAACATCCAGCAGGCAGAGTTCAAACTTTTCCCGTTGAAAAGCAGCCAGGCCCAAACGGCCATCTCTTTCAAGGGTTACATCGTAATCGTTTAGTTCCAGGTAATTCTTTAATACACTTCCGAGATTAGGATCGTCTTCGCACAACAAAATTTTTGGTTTCTTGGTGTCCATTTGATGATAGTTTTAATGCTTGTTCAATCTTTGTTTTCTTCTCACCCCTGCCCTCTCCGCAAGTCCCCCTCTCCGCTTGTGGAGAGGGTAAGGGTGAGGAGGGGTGAGGTGGCGAATAAAGTTAAAGTATTTCAGGGGTTCAAGTAACAGGAATGAATATTTTGTTAAAAGCCTGTGTTTTCAACCCTGCTGCTGTTTACTTTTGTATAGTATAGAAAAAACTGTGCCATGCATATTACTAATGACAACCGGCTGAAAAAACTGATCGTTATAGGAGACCGGTTACTGATCAAACTGACCAAACCCCACGAACGAACTGCCAGCGGACTCTACCTGCCACCGGGTGTACAGGAAAAAGAAAAAGTCCAGCAGGGCTATGTTATCAAAGCCGGTCCAGGTTACGCCATCCCGATGCCGGTGGAGAATGAAAGCTGGAAAGGAGAGGAAGAACAGGTGAAATATGTTCCCCTGCAGGCCAAAGAAGGTGACCTGGCGATCTTCCTGCTCAGCGCAGCCACCGAAGTCATGTATGAAAATGAAAAATATTTTATCGTTCCCCAAAGTGCCATATTGATGCTGGAGCGGGAAGAAGATTTATAATATGAAAAAGTTAATATCATCTGCTGTTTGTTTGTTTTTTGTGTTTGCCCTTTTCGCACAAAAAGGAATAGAGGAATTGATACAGGCAGAAAAAAACTTTGCAGCTTATTCCGTTGCACATAGTACCAAAGAGGCGTTTCAGAAATTCATTGACAGCAACAGCATCATGTTCGACAATGGAAAACCTGTCAAAGCCATTGAATTCTGGGAGAAAAGGGAAAAAAATGCCGGTGTACTGAACTGGTGGCCTCAATATGCAGAGATATCTTCATCCGGTGATTTTGGTTATACCACCGGGCCCTGGACTTTTCAGTCATCAAAAAATGATACCATTGTTGCAAGAGGGCAATACACAACAGTATGGCATGTTAATCAGAACGGGGAGTGGAAATTCCTGGTCGATCTTGGTATCAGCAATACACAGATCAATACAGCGGAAGATGTAATAAGGATCAATCAGATCAAACAAAAGGAAAATTCAGAAAAGACATCGCCTGGTTACCCTTTTTTGGAAAATACAGATAACGATTTCCTGAAATTATTCACTGCGAATAAGTCAAAAGCATATAAGAAATACCTGTCAGAAGAAAGCATTCTGAACCGCAATGGTTATCTGCCGGCAGTTTCTCAGGCGGGCAAACGTAAAATGATTCAGGCAACACCATCCTTCGACAATTATACATCAGATGGCCGGGGCATTTCCCCGGTTCCCGATATGGGCTATTCGTATGGAACTACTGTAATCAAAGATAAAAGGGAGAATTATCTCCGCATCTGGAGAAGGGAGAAAAATGGATGGAAAATAGCCGTGGAAGTTCTGCGTTATTAAATACTTTTACACTCCGGAATCAATCTTTTATTTTCAAACAAAAATTTATGGCAGACAGTTCAACGTTTCTTGATGCAGTCAAAACAGGTTATACTTTCAAAGGCGAAACATTTAAGATCGGCTGCGGTGTATTGGATGGCAATGTGATACCCGGTGCGGATGTATTGCTGCCCCTGAAGACCATGAACCGTCACGGCCTGATCGCCGGGGCAACAGGAACAGGAAAAACAAAGACCCTGCAAATGCTCAGCGAAGGATTGAGTAATGCCAGTGTGCCCGTGTTACTGATGGATATCAAAGGAGATCTAAGCGGCATCGCTGCTGCCGGAACGGTGAACGATAAAATAACCGATCGTTGCCAGAAGTTGAATTTACAATACAAGCCAACCGCTTTCCCGGTTGACCTGCTTACTTTAAGCAACCAGAAAGGAGCCAGGCTCAGGGCAACAGTCAGTGAATTTGGCCCGGTTTTGCTTTCAAAAATTTTGGGATTAAATGACACACAGGGTGGCTTCGTGGCCATGATCTTTAAATATTGTGATGACAATAAATTACCCCTGCTTGATCTGAAAGACTTCATCAAAGTGCTGCAATATGTCAGCAATGAAGGAAAGGAAAGCATGGAAAAGGATTATGGAAAAATTTCAACCACATCTACCGGCACCATCCTTCGTAAAGTCATTGAACTGCAGCAACAGGGCGCAGATGTTTTCTTCGGTGAAAAAAGTTTTGAAGTGGAAGACCTGATGCGTATCAGCGACGATGGCCGGGGAATGATCTCCATTGTCCGGGTGACTGATCTGCAGGACCGTCCCAAATTATTTTCCACCTTCATGCTGCAATTACTGGCCGAGTTATATGCTACCTGCCCGGAAGAAGGGGACCTGGACAAACCCAAACTGGTCATGTTCATTGATGAAGCCCATCTTATTTTCCAGGAAGCCAATGCAGCCCTGCTGCAACAAATTGAAACGATCATCAAACTCATCCGTTCAAAAGGGATCGGCATTTTTTTCTGTACACAAAACCCCATGGATGTTCCCGCTTCGGTACTGGCACAATTAGGTTTGAAAGTACAACATGCATTAAGGGCCTTTACCGCCGCAGACCGGAAAGTGATCAAACAAACATCAGAGAACTACCCGGAAACAGCATTTTATAAAACAGAAGACCTGATCACTCAATTGGGAATAGGAGAGGCCCTCGTCACCATGCTGAATGAAAAGGGTATTCCCACACCGCTGGTGCATTGTATGATGTGCCCGCCGATGAGCCGGATGGATATCCTGGCGGATGCTGAGATTGATGGGATTGTCAGTAAGTCAAAAATAGCCGGCAAGTATAACGAGGTAATAGATAGTAAGAGTGCGTATGAAATTCTTACGGAAAAGCTTGAAGATGCTGCAAAAAAAGAAGAAGAAAAAAATCAACAGGAGTCTGAAGAAAAAACCGAAAAGAAAACCAGGGCAAAAGAAAAAGGGATTTTAGATAACCCGGTTGTAAAAAGCATGACCCGTACAGCCGGTAATACAATAATCAGGAGCCTGCTCGGTGTATTGGGATTGGGAGGCAGAAGCAGGCGAAGAAAGAGTTTATTTTAACCTGACCCATCCGCTTCCATCCATCTCGATCTCATTTTCCGCCTGGAGGAACTCAAGCATCTTCCAGGCTTTTTCTTTTTTGATATTGTTCAGTTTCAATAACAGGTCCCGGGTGTGCAGGGTTTCATATTTCACCATGTTGATGATGCGGTGATGCAGGGTTTCAAATTCCTCTTTGCTCAGCACTGTTTTTTTCTGCCGCAGGCAATTATCACAAATGCCGCAGGAACGGATAAGATTGTCGCCAAAATAGGTACCAATGATCCGGCTCCGGCATTCAGCTTCTTCTTTTACATAACGCACCAGTTGTTTCATTCTTTTTTGAAATAACTCCTTTCTTTTTTCATAAGCCGCCATATTGATGACAATATCTTCCGCTTTGATCCGGTTACGCAGCAATAAAAGCTGGGGCGTATCTTTTTGAGGCTGGTAACTGATGATACCCGCCTGGTTGAGTTGTGCCAGTTGATTTTTAATTTCATCCGCATCTTTTTTCATAAGTCCCGCCAGCATTTTTTCTGATACAGGAACGGGCTGATCAAATATCCCTTCATAGGCCCTGAGCAATGTTTTGATCAGCGGTTCCAGCAGCGGATGTTCTTTTTCAAAAAGATAGAGATAATCTTTATTCGTGGTAAATCCAACCGAAGAGGGAAGAAAGACCTGTTCATTAAAAGAAAGCCATCCGTCCTGCTCCAGTGCTTTCAGTGCATAGAGGGCCGTATGACTGTTCCATTTAAATTTCCTTAGAAAATCACTCAGATCAAAACCATAATACTGTCCTTCGCCGCTGCCCGAAGGGATCTGCAGGTAATTCGCCGCCGACTGGTAAACATTCCTGATTTCTTCCAATGCAGGATAACGCAATGACGCCATATTCTCCAGTTCTTTCACATCCCTTTCATCATACAAAAGAACTGCATAAGCAATTTTCCCATCCCTTCCGGCACGACCCGCTTCCTGGTAATAGTTTTCCAGGCAGTCAGGCAGATCGGCATGGATCACGGCCCTTACATCCGGTTTGTCGATTCCCATTCCGAATGCATTGGTGCAAACGATAACCCTGGTTTCATTGCTGATCCAGGCTTCCTGTTTTTTATTTCTTTCTTCCTGCAGCAACCCGGCATGATAATAATCTGCTGAAATATTTTGTAATTGCAGGAGCCCGCTTATTTCTTTTGTTCTTTTCCGGCTCCGGCAATATATAATGACGGGTCCCGGGACTTTTCGTAATACATCGAATATCTTATTGATCTTCGAATCAACTTTAAATGCACTATAAGAAAGATTGGATCTTTCAAACGATTGCCGGAATACTTTCCAATCCTTTATTACATCATCTGCTTTCAGGGACTTCTCCCCACGCCATGAAGTGGAGAGGGGCCGGGGGTGAGGAGCAAGTTTCTCACAAATATCTTTCTGTACTTCCATCGTTGCCGAAGCGGTCAATGCCAATACCGGCACCCCGGGTAGTTCTTCTCTCAAAGCAGCAATCCGTAAATAAGGCGGCCGGAAATCATATCCCCATTGCGAAATACAATGAGCTTCATCTACGGCGACCAGGCTGATGTGCAATCCCGGAAGATACTCTTTGAATAATGCAGTTTCCAATCTTTCAGGAGATACATATAAAAACTTACAGTTACTTTCTGATGCTACTTTAAGAATATTAATGACATCCTTACGGCTCATGCCGGAATAGATGGCATAAGCGGTAATATTTTTTTTCCGGAGATTTTCTACCTGGTCTTTCATCAAAGCGATCAACGGAGAGATCACCAGGCAGATCCCTTCAGTCACGAGAGCAGGAACCTGGTAACATAGGGACTTGCCCCCTCCGGTCGGCATCAGGGCCAATATGTCTTTGCCATCGAGTACTGCATGGATAATTTCTTCCTGTAATGGGCGGAACGAATCAAAACCCCAGTATTGCCTGAGGACCGTATGCATTCTAAAATTTAAATCATCTGCCGGGGTTGTCATATTCAGGAAATCTTTTCTATTTTACTAAACTAACAAATTTGAAATAATAAATAAATTCAGGTTTTCAGCGGGGCCAACAACTGAAGACTAACGACTCATGACTCACGACTCATTCCCCGGGGCTCTTCCTGAAAACAATCATTTCCACCCGGCGGTTCAAAGCTCTTCCCTGCGGGGTGCTGTTCGTTGCTATGGGTTTTGATCTTCCAAAGGGATGCACCGTGACAGCAGCCTCAGAGGTAATATTTTTTAGCAATAACCATTGTTTCACCGTTACACATCGTTGAAGGCTTAATTCGAGATTCCTTTTATCAGAACCGATGGAATCGGTATGACCTTCCACATAAATACTGTCGATAGGTGACTGACTTTTATTTTTGATAAAAAAAGATTCCAGCATTTTCAGCGCATTGGATTTCAGGCTGGCTTTATTAAAATCAAAAAACACATCACCCAGCTTCAGGGTGTCGGGTTTCGCGATCATGGGTTCCGGTTCTTTTATCCTTGTAATCTGGTTGCTGTCTGTTTGCGGAAAGATAATATTCAACTCTCCCCTTCCAAACAGGGAATAATCCATTTCACGGTGCCTGAAATTATAGTTATAGATCTCTTCTTTGTTGATCTGGAAACCGGTGCAGTAAGTCTCTTTGGTATTTTCGGGGATCAGCTGAAAATTATCAAGGACCAATGACACCGTTTGCGTGCCTGTGAGTTTTCTTCTTCCGCTCACCGTATCTTCTTCAATAAAGGTCCCGAAAGCCAGGTACTTTTCATGACCATCAGCCATAAAGTGGTATTCAAATTCGTAAAAATTTGATTTGGCTGTTTTTTTCAACAGGATAATACTGTCAGGCTGCATGTTTTTTGAAAACGGTCTTTTCGGCACATAAAATTTTTCACCCACGCAAAGGCCGGGCCTGAGAATCAGCTTTGGATGGAGTTTTGCATACAGGAGTCCTTTGAAAATATACCGGTTATTCTTTTGCAGCCGGCAGGGCAACAGGGTGCCGATGATTGGCGTAAACCCGGAATAACCGGTCCAGTTATAAAATATCCCAAGTGAATTACTCCCGGCCAACGAAGAAGTGGTTTCATTATTCAGCATCTGCACTTTCACTTCATTCAGGTAAAACCAGGCTTCCACGCCGCATTTTGAAGTGTATTCTGTACAAATGTTAATGTCTTCAAAGTCTCCGTTAAGCAGCAGGTTGGTTTGTGCAGGAGACCGATGAGCGAGGGTAAGAACAAGAACAGATAAAAGGAATGGGCAGATCTTTATTTGCATATCAGGATACCAAAGTAACCTTTTTTCCTAAACCACTTTTTTGATAAATAATCGTACCGAATTAATGGCCAAAACCACATCACTTAATCCCATGGCCAGGGCGCTGATGTTGGGAGTCAGTAATCCAAAAGCGGCAATGGGTATGGCAATAATATTATAGGCGAAAGCCCAGAACAGGTTTTGTTTAATGGTGATATAGGTATGTTTACCCAATCCCAATGCGGTGGGCAAATTTTTCAGTCCGTTATTCATCAATACAACCTGTGAAGTTTGCAGGGCGATCTGTGAGGCATCACTCATCGAAATGCCCACAGTGGCTTTGGCCAAAGCAGGCGCATCATTAATACCATCGCCGATCATGACGGTCGGGAAGGCGGTACTCAGCTCCGCCACTTTCTGCAGTTTTTGTTCCGGTGATTGTTCAGCGATCACCGTATCAATCCCAAGCTGATTACCCAGCGCTTTGGTTTTTTCAAACCGGTCACCGCTTAACAGGATCGTTCTGATTCCTTTGGAATGTAAATAATCAATCACGTTTTTTGCTTCCGGTCTTACTTCATCTTCCACATCGATCCAGCCAATTAATTCGTTGTTCTTTGTGATATAAACATTATGCGAATGATCTGTAGTAACAGCAGAATCACTGAGGAATAACCCGGCCTGCCAGGTATTACCCTTTTTATCTTCTGCCTTCATACCCTGGCCTTTTACTTCTTCAATTTTTGCCCAGCGGATCTCTTCTTTGCCTTTCCATGTGTCAGTGATACATTTTGCGATAGGATGATTGGAATACTTTTCTAATGAATAAACAATTTTTCTGAATTCAGGCTCATCGGTTTGGGATTTGCCCGCAGGGCTCAGTGAGGAATTTGCAATTCGGAATTTACCTGTTGTAAGCGTTCCCGTTTTATCAAAAACTGCCTGTTTAATATTCTTGAACAACTCAAGACTGGTTGCATTCCGGAAAAGAATTCCGTTCCTGGCCCCCCGTCCCAGGCCAACGGCAATGGCGGCAGGAGTTGCCAGTCCCATGGCACAGGGACAGGCAATAACGAGTACGGCAATACTGCGCATCAATGAAGGGGCAAAATCTTTTAAAATGATCCAGTTGATGATAAGAGTTATTAATGCAATACCAATTACCACCGGGACGAAAATGGCGCTGATCTTATCGGCTAATAGTTGAACGGGTGGTTTTTCTCCCTGTGCCCTTTTCACCAGGTTAATGATCCCTGAAAGGACGGTATCTTTTCCCACGGCGGTTACCTGCGCTTTTACCGTGCCGTCATGCAACAGGCTGCCGCCGATCAGTTTATCTTTTGCGATTTTTTGAACGGGGCTGCTTTCACCGGTAATGATGGCTTCATTAACATGCGCATCACCCCATAATATTTTACAATCCATCGGTACCTGTTCACCGCTTTTTATCAGCACCAGGTCGCCAACCCGCAGCGTAGAATTTTCAACCGGGAAAATATGTTCCCGGTGATCCTCATCAAAACCGATCAGGTTTGCCATTACTTTTTGTGACCGCACCAGCTCATTCAATGCTTTTTGTGTGGAACGGATGGACGCTTCTTCCAGGTAATTTCCTAAAAAAACCAGCGTGATGATGGTAGCCGTTGTTTCATAAAACATGTAATGGGCCGCCTGGTTGGTCAATGTCCCGTATAAACTATAAATAAAAGAAGCGGCTGCCCCGATGGCGATCAGCACATTCATGTTGGGAATGCCGTTGCGCAGGCTTTTCCAGGCGCTCTTTCCAAAAAAACTCATACCGGCGATAAAAACCGGAATGGTCAAACCCATTTGAACCCATGGATCCATAAGCCAGGGAATATGTACGCCGGGGAGCATATGCAACAAAAGCATGACCGTGAAAGGCAGGCAAAATAAAAAGCGTTGCAGGTGTGTGGAAAGAATGAGTTTAATGCCCGGGGTTTGAGACGCAGGCTTTGTTGTTTTTTCATCCACAACCTCATAGCCAAGTCCCTTCAACCCCCGGGAAAGTTTTGATTCTGCAATTTCCCCGTTACTATCGAAAATAACGTCGCCGGTTCCGAAGTTCACCTGCACATTTTTCATGCCTTCTTTTTCCAGGTACCTGCGTATGGTGAGTGCACAATTCGTACAATCCATTCCTTCTACTTTCCATTGAACCGTTTCCATCAATTTTTAATTTTCGGGGTCTTCCCCCTCTCCATTCCATAGAAAGGGACGGGGTGAGAATGCAAAATTACCATAATGCTTATTGCCGTTTCTTGCGATAACCGAAATATGTTTACAACAGGGTTGCTATATCTGTTTAAATTTGCCTCATGGAATGGATCTTTTCGCTGGATAATATCAACCGTGTTGCAAAAGAATGCCTGGATATCATCCATGATAATACGGTTGTCGCTTTTCATGGTTCCATGGGATCGGGTAAAACCACGTTGATACATGCATTGTGTGATCAGCTTGGGGTGAAAGATGCAGTGGGCAGCCCGACTTTTTCCATTATCAATGAATATGGCTACGACATCAATGGATCAAAAAGAAAAATATTTCATATTGACCTTTACCGTTTGAAGGATGAGGAAGAAGCATTGAAAACAGGCGTGGAAGATTGTTTCTACAGCGGCAGCCTTTGCCTGGTGGAATGGCCGGAGAAAGCGCCAAATCTTTTCCCTCCCGGTACCATGCATGCGAATATTGAGATCGTTGACGATAAAACAAGAAGCCTGAAAGTCGCAAAGATTTAGTTATATTTGAGTAACTGGTTTCTGGTTGCTGGTTGCTGGTTACTGGTTACAGCTTTCCGTGAAGAATCTTCCGTTCTTTAAATAACCGGCAACCAATAACCAGCAACCAATAATGAGTCAGCAAAAGCCAAAGATCAGCACCTCCTTCAGCTACGAAACACTTGAAGAAACCCTTGACATCAGGCCCAGGTCAGAAGGAATGATGATCGGGATCCCCAAAGAAATTGCATTCCAGGAAAACCGGATCGCCCTGACCCCGGATGCAGTCAGTGTTCTGATCAGCAACGGCCATAAAATTGTGATTGAGCATAATGCCGGTGAAGCCTCTCACTTCCGGGATAAAGATTACAGTGAAGCCGGGGCAAAGATTGTTTATGAGCGGGCCGATGTATTTAAAGCTCCCATTCTTGTAAAAAGCGCTCCCATCATTGAGGAAGATCTTCCGTTGCTTCAATTGAATCAGATCATCATCTCTCCCATTCATCTTTCCGTGATGAAAGCAGAAATCCTGGAAAAGATGATGGAAAAAAGAATTACGGCAATCTCATTCGAGAATTTGAAGGATGACAGCGACTCGTACCCCATTGTCCGCAGCATGAGTGAAATTGCCGGCAGTGCCGTGATGCTGATCGCCGCGCAATATCTCGGCTCGGCCAATCATGGCAAAGGTGTATTACTCGGCGGTATTTCCGGTATTGCTCCCACCAAAGTGATTATTATCGGTGCAGGCATAGTGGGCGAATATGCAGCGCGGGCGGCATTGGCGCTTGGAGCATCGGTAAAAGTCTTTGATAACAGCGTTTATCGGCTGAAGCGGTTGCAAAATAATATCGGACATCGATTGTGGACTTCGGTCATCGAACCGAGGATGCTGGCCAAGCAATTAAAGACCTGTGAAGTGGCCGTGGGTGCATTAGGTTCGGAAACGGGAAGAACACCGATGGTGGTCACCGAAGAAATGGTGAGCAATATGCGGCCCGGTTCCGTGGTGATCGATGTGAGCATCGACCGGGGTGGTTGTTTTGAAACCTCCGAAATAACATCACATGAACATCCGATCTTTATGAAATATGGAGTGATCCATTATTGTGTGCCGAATATTCCTTCCGGTTTTTCCCGTACAGCCTCGCAGGCCATCAGCAATGTACTGATGCCCTTATTGCTGGAAGCAGGTGAAGAAGGAGGGTTTGAAAAATTACTCTGGCATAAAATTCATTTGCGGAGCGGCATTTATTTGTTCAAAGGATCGCTGACCAATTTTTACCTGAGCCAGCGCTTTGATTTAAAATATACCGATTTGAATTTGCTGATCGCCAGTCAGCGGTAAATACCGTCTGACCGTCCCGGTCTGACGGTTTAATCATGATAAAATCATTTTCAAATTTCCTGGAAAAATTCCGGCGCATCACATCAGCCGGAAACTATATTCCTGAAATAGACGGGTTGAGGTTTATCGCCATTTTCTGGGTGGTGGCCTGGATGCATCTTCCCTCCATACTGAATGAATATTTTTTTAATAAGTCCTTATTGGAAAACTCCTGGCTGGCATCGGTGATCCTGGAAGGTGGTCAGGGCGTTTCTTTCTTTTTTATGATCAGCGGTTTTATTCTTGCCTTGCCATTCATCAGGGAAAAGATGGCAACGGGGCCAAAGGTCTCTTTAAAAAAATATTACCTGCGAAGATTGACAAGATTGGAACCGCCCTATCTTGCTGCGTTACTGCTTTCATTTCTTTTATTGATTCTTGTAAAGGGAAAATCCTTTGCCGGCTTATTGCCACATCTCGGCGTTTCTTCTGTGTATATGCACAATATCATTTACAACAGCACTTCATCGGTGCTGGGAGTAGCCTGGTCGCTGGAAATAGAAATACAATTTTATATACTGGCCCCTTTTCTTTGTTTTATTTTTTTGATAAAACACCAGTTGATTCGCCGCCTCCTGTTTGCCATCCTTATCCTGCTATCGGGGGTCTTTGCATATAACAACCTCTGGAATTTACCATCCATGCTTCCTTATTTTATCTGCTATTTCTTTTCAGGAATGTTATTGGCTGACCTGTATTGCAGCGGTCATCAGCTAAAACTGAATAAAACGGCTGGCCTTGTTGCCGGCGCTGGCATCCTTCTCGGACTGCCATTTATTATCTCTGTCCATTCCGTTTATTTGTCCCTGCTCAAGCTTTTTTTAATGAATGCAGCTTTTTACCTGGTCCTTTTCAACAACGGGTTAAAGGCATTCCTGAGCGGGCAGCTCATTACAATTATCGGGGGTATGTGTTATTCCATTTACCTGCTTCATATGCTGATCATGTCTGGGGTATCGCAGGGGCTTGCTAAATTGCCATTGCTTCATGGTGCCGGGGGTGTGGTGGTATATGCAGTCTTACTGATTGCAGCTGTATTGATCTTCAGCGCTTTTTTTTACCGGCTGATCGAACAGCCCTGCATGAAAAAGGATTGGTATAAGAAGTTGTTTAACAGGAGCAAGCGATGAAATTGGCATTTGTCAATCGATGAATCCGGGGATTTATTTGATATATATATGTCAGTTTTACTCAAAAAAATTTTGCCAGTTTGCTGATTATTGTACATTTATTTTTTAAACTAAAACAAATTATTATGAGAAAATTACTTTTCGGGATTGTATTGTTGTCTTTGGTCAGTTGTGCCAAAAAAAAGTGGGATAAGGAAACAGTGAAAGCGAAATTCATGAAAGAACTCAAGAAAAATGAGGACACAAAAATTCTTACAGAGGACGTGATGTCCAAGATCAGCGATTGTGCGGCAGAACAACTGGTAGCAAATTATAAGTCCGAAAAAGAAGCGGATAAAGACCAGGCCGGCGTTCAGCAGATCATGACAAAATGCACGCTCGATGCCATGGGTATGGGCGGCGACAAACCTGCAGAAACCACGCCTACTACTGATGCACCGGCTACGGATCAGCCTGCAGAAAAACCTGCTGAGGATACCGCAGGCCATGAATAGACCTTAATCTTAGCTGATAAATTAAGTGAAAATAAAAAGCCGCGTTGAAAGACGGGGCTTTTTCATTTATAATCAGAAAGGGAAAGGCGATTATCACAGAAACGATATTCCACTTCATCATTACTGCTCACCACCACCAGCCGGTTGCTGCAGTAATCATTTATTAAACGGTGATAGAGCTCAATGCCGGCCGAATCCAGGTTCGTGCAGGGTTCATCCAGCAACACGATGGCCGTATCAGAAAATATGCATTGCGCCAGCTTAACCCGTTGTTTCATCCCCGAAGAATAATAACGGATCTGTTTGCTCACCGCTTTCTCAAGTCCCACGGCCCGGATGATCGAATCAGCGGTGATGCCCGGTAAGAATGGTTTGAATCCCCGGTGAAATTCCAGGAATTCCTTCAGCGTCATTTCTTCCACCACTTCCAGGTACGGAGCGCAGACCGAAACATGCCGGTATATATTTTCTGTGGAAATGGTCTTGCTTTTGCCGGCCCCCTCCTTCGCTATTGCTACGGAGGACAAGCCGGACTCCGGATTCCGGACTCCGAACTCAACCCTGCCTTCATTAAGCATCATTCCACCACTCAGTACCTGGAGCAAGGTGCTCTTTCCGGATCCATTGGGACCAATGATAGCATAAGATTGCCCGGATTCTAAAGTGTAATTGACATGACGGAATATCCAGTCACGGTTAAATCGTTTACCCGCATCAGATAGGGAGATCGTCATCGGTACTGCCTTTGGTGAATCGTTTGATGATGCCCCGGCCGCTTTCACGGATAAAGGTCACTATTTCATCCCGTTCATCGGTAGCCGGCATTTCTTCTTCGATATATTCCACGGCCTGGCTGGTGTTCATGCCCTTATTGTAGAGTACCCTGTAAATATCAAGAATATGATTGATCCGCTCAATACTGAACCCCCTTCTTTTTAATCCAACTGAATTTACACCCGCATAGCTTAAAG
Source organism: uncultured Chitinophaga sp. (assembly GCA_964592935.1). Lineage (GTDB taxonomy): Bacteria > Bacteroidota > Bacteroidia > Chitinophagales > Chitinophagaceae > JJ008. Next base: position 21,275 of record CAZQGZ010000037.1, read on the forward strand.
GATTCCTTCCTGCTTTGATATAAGGAGGTACATCTTTTGTCACCAATGAACCGCCGGCAACAAATGAATGACTTCCGATCTTCACAAACTGGTGTACGGCACACATGCCGGCAAGAATGGACCATTCTCCGATAGTTACATGCCCGGCCACCTGGCTGTTATTGCTGACTATACAATTATCACCAACCAGGCAATCATGTGCAAAATGCGAATAGGCCATCACCAGGCAGTTTTTCCCGATCACGGTTTTTTCCCGGTCGGCTGTACCGCGGTTCACTGTAACAAACTCACGAATGGTGGTATTATCACCAATGATCACCGTGGAATATTCACCATGAAATTTGAGATCCTGGGGAATGGCGGCAATCACTGCTCCCGGGAAGATCCGGCAATTCCTTCCGATCCGGGCCCCTTCCATAATGGTTACATTGGAACCGATCCAGGTGCCATCGCCAATTTCCACATCCTGGTGAATGACCGTGAACGGATCAATTTTGACATTGGTCGCCAGTTTGGCATTGGGATGAATATATGTATGCGGATGAATCATGGTTTTTGTAAAATACCCCGGCCCGGGAGCGGGGACGGCAAAGTTAGCAGATACAGTTAAAAATGGAAGTTTTTTTGGCCATAGTTTGTTAAAAATCAGACCTTCCGGGTATTCGTTCATACCGGGATGATAAAAATCAATGTTTGCACTGTAAATTTGCAGTTACCATGAATCATTCGCCGGAAATACTGAAACTCGCCGTAAGACAGAATCTTGTCCCGGATCAATTGGTATTGCTTCATGAAAAACATCAGCAGATACCGGGCTCTGTTCAGTACACAATTGAAAGATACTTCCGGGATGTTCAATGGAATATTGAGGATACCGGAATGATCGAATACCATTTTGAAAAATCATCCCCCCGGGAAAATTTTCTCGAACTCAAGTTTTGTGTAAGCGGAAATGTGTATTGCAGGAAGAAAGACACAGAATGCGATATGTGCCAGTATAGCGCTTCAAAAAACTGTATGGAAAGAGTAGACAGTGTGGACCTGGTAATTTTTCGTTTTTCCCCGGTTCAACTAAGCCAGTTTGTTAAGCCACGCCGGGCCACGGATTCACTCACGGACGATATCCTCAACTTTAAATACGCGTCTTCTTTCAGTAAAACAGTACCACTTTGCGGTAAAACGAGAATGGTGCTGGAAGCCCTGCTGAATCATTCTTATACAGACAGCCTGGAAAATATTTTTATCAATGCCCAGACCCAGATGCTCCTGCTCTACAGCCTGGATTGCATGTTGGGAGAAAAGGAAATTGATGTGGTGAACTGCAAGTTCCTGGCCAATGAACTGGACCGCGAAAAAATTATCAAGGCCCGGGAAGTGCTGATCCGGCATATCGGCGAACCGATCACCATCAAAGAACTGAGCCGTAAAGTGGCTATCAATGAATGCTACCTGAAAAAAGGATTTAACGGAGGGTGGAAAGGCAAAGTGTTCCATGCAGCACAAAACAGCGGCATCAACATTTTGGAGGATGAAGAACACAAAGAGCACGAGAAGTACCCATTCCAAACATACAAAGCCAAGGGGCTACAGGACCAAGAGAAAGAAGTGCTGTGCCTGGACTACAGCAGCAAGCAGAACCCCTGGTGGGTACGCCCGATCCTTGATGAAGTTGTGCAGGTGGAACCGGGTAAGTACCTGGGGAAAATGCACGTGAGGGTTATCCCGGGTTTTCCGTTCACGGTCTTATTTTTTAGATTGGAAAAACCAGTCTCTTGAGCTTCTCG